>NZ_JBJGXI010000069.1:0-20303 GCF_045635475.1 Radiobacillus sp. PE A8.2
TCTTCACCTCCTGACTATATTTTACCAAAAGGAACACGTGTTTGTCTTGCGATCTAATTTTAAATTTCAAGAAAGAGCGATTCATCCCACATCTGAAGAAGTGGGATGAATCGCTCTTAAGTTCTGTAATCCTTGTAATTGGTAATCATCAACTGCCCAATGCAGACGATTCCCTTTGCGATCGTAATACCAATCTTGTTCGTTCCGAGAAGTGTACATTGGATGTTCAACTGAAAATACAAAAGACCCACCAGGTGTTAGACAATCATAGACCTTTTTACAGACTGCATCAAAGGCTTCGATATAGTGAAAAGCCAATGAACTGATCACAACATCAAACGGAGAGTCTGAGAAATCAATGTCTTCGATTGGCATATTTATGTATGAAATTAATGGATCCGTAGTCATTTCCCGAGCTTGTTGAAGCATTTTTTCAGATATATCTACTCCAATAACAGACCTTGCTTGCTGTTCTAGAGCGTAACGACAATGCCAACCGAAACCGCATCCCAAATCAAGTACACTTTTATTTCGAAGTTCAGGCAATAGTTCTTTAAATACGTACCATTCCCCCGCACCTTCAAGTCCATTGACTGAACGCGCCATTTTTTTATATACAGAAAAGAAATTCATGTCATCATACTTGTTTTGCTTCACAATATATACAACTCCTGAATGTTAAGTTAGCCTACTAAAAGCAACCTGCTCTTTAAAGTACACAAAAAGTTATTTATTTTGCCGTATACAGTCCGCTTTGTGTAATACCCCTATTAACCTGTCTGTCTGCTTATAAAAATCAATATAACATTTCCTAATTATTAATCCTAGAATATTTGCCATTATATACAAAGGTTACTCCTACTCTGCTAAAAAATTACAAAGGTGAGTCCCGTGAAAATCTTATTTGCACATCGAATAAGATTTAGAAAAATGAATCATAATAACGTGATATACAGAGCGTATTCCTTTCACAATCATCACGCTAACTATTTCGGTTTAATGAGAACCACTTTATCTTAGCAAATGAGAACTTGTCATGAATACATAGATTCATCTACACAGAGCCGAGAGCATAGCTACAGGGCCCGTTTTTTAGTATTCGGTGGGGAACGTGGCCCCCTGAATGTTAGAAGAAGTGGGTAACCGGTCTCACCACGACCATCATTTAGGGGGGTGGACAACTTGTTTAGAAACAAAACTGAACGTGACAAAAATAAAAGTGAGTTTGAAAATATAACTATTACAGCATTAAAAAAACTTTTAACCAATATGCATGATGCAGAAATTGTAGAACGTCAAAAAAATAAGGAACAAAAAGTTACCCTTTTATACATAAAAACGTTAATCGATCAGGAGCGCTTGAATGAATGCATTATCGAACCTTTGATCCACTATTCCGAGGATCGTGTGCATGAATGCATTACAAATGCTAAGGTTTCAGAGATTACCACATTGTTTGAAGCACAAGAGGAGATATTATACGGTTCAATACTACTAAACGATTCCTTGAACAATAAATGGTGGGCAGTTCGGCTTGAAAATCAGTTTAACCGTGCGATTCAACCGTCTCAAACGGAAACTATTATATTTGGGCCAAAAGACAGCTTTACGGAACAAATAGATCAAAATATCAGATTAATTCGCAAAAGGATTCCCATGACATCATTAAAGACAGAGACCTTTACAATCGGTTCGATCAGTAAAACTACGGTTGTAATGATGTATATCGAAGGATTAACAAATCCAGAATATATCTCTCTGGCTAAAAGTAAACTTTCCAAAATTGATTTCGATCAATTCCTTGATTCATCCCAAGTTGCAACATTCATGGAAGATCATGAGCATACTGTATTTCCGCAGTTTCTACAAACCGATCGTCCTGATTCTTGCGCATATTCTCTGGGTATCGGAAAAATAATCTTGTTAGTGGATGGTACACCGTTTGCTTTGATTGCACCAATCACTTTATTTCACCTTTTCCAATCTCCAGAAGATTATTTTCTTCGTTGGACGATTGCTAGTTTTTTACGTAGTTTGCGATTACTGAGTTTTATCATTTCAATAACATTAATTCCTCTGTATGTAGCGTTAACGACACATCATTATCAGATGATTCCGCTCCAAGTTCTATTTGTTCTATTAGAGTCAAGAAGCAAATTACCCTTTACGCCATTCTGGGAAGCATTGCTGATGTTAATTGTCCTTGAGATTATAAAAGAAGCCAGTTTACGAATGCCGACAAAAACTGGCCAAACACTAGGAGTTATTGGCGGTATTATTATTGGAGAAGCAACAGTTGCTGCTTCTTTTGCCAGTACAGTATTGGTAGTTTTAATAGCTATTTCGGCGATTGCTTCATTTTTAGTTCCAAATTATTTAATGACTAAATCAAACGCATTGATTCAATTTGTGTTTCTTCTACTTGCATCTATTCTTGGTATTTATGGAATGGTACTTGGGGGAGTTTTACTACTCATTCATTTAAATGGTCTTACTTCATTAAAGCAGCCGTATTTAGCACCTCTCACTCCGTTTTATTGGGGTGATTGGAAGGATCTTTTCATTCGAGCTCCTCTAACTTGGATGAAATCTCGCCCTGAACATTTACATCCTTTGCAGAAATGGAGATACAGCAAAAGGAGATGATCACGTGACAGCATTATTTAATAAAGTCTCTTCCTTAAGCGGAGTGTATGTTTTTTTTATGGTTAATAGAATGCAGGCTCTTTATTTAGTTTTATTGATGCCTGCATATTTGGTGCATCCTCACATGATTTGGGGAATTATTATCATGGGAATTTTGTCACACTTCAATTTATGGATGCTATCAAAGTCATTTTCTTCTGGTGTTTTGTCAAAGGGGTATGAAGGCTTTGTCCAGCTTTTTGGTACAAGATTGGTTCGTATACTTGCTTTTGTCGGTTTATTTATGATTTTTATTAAAATAACTGTATTATCACTAGGCTATATAGAAATTGCAAATCAATTTATTCTTCCTTCAATAAACAGTAATTGGCTGGTTCTTTTTCTGTTTATCGTCGTTTATTACCTTGCTTCTCAAGGAATAGAGAAAACTATTCTTTTCTCTGTGATTGCATTTTTTAGCACGATCTGGTTAATGTTTACCCTTCATACCTTTTTACTTCCACCGATTGCTTCAATTCATGATTTATATCCTTTAATACCTACAGAATGGTCGATGGATTCGTGGAAAGCGTTATTACTCATTTGGGCCTCTTTATCAGGACCAGAATATTTAATTTTCTTATCACCTTGGCTTAACCCAGAACAAAACAAGTTGAAATATTGGGGGTTTGCTAATGCGCTTGCTATTCTAGAGTATTTGCTATTATTTATTTCATCGTTGTTTTTCTTCGGCTCAGACTATTTAGAAAAAATCAAATATCCCGTTGCGAACATGATCCGGTACCTGCAATGGCCACTTTTTGAAAGAATAGATATTCTGCTCATTTCATTCTATATGTTTCATTTTGTTTTTATTATTTCTCTCTACTTACTTTACTTTTATGGTGCCACTCGAATAATCCTAGGAAGGGTAAATAAACAGACGTCAAAATCTGGTTTTGCAATTATTTTTCTGACAATTTTAGTAAGTGTTATTCTTATTAATTCGTTTTTTTGGAGTTCCGAAGTGGAAAACTTTTGGCTTAAGCTCCAGGTTGGGTCAGGAGCAATTACGTACATTTTCGTCCCGGCACTTCTCCTTCTAGCCATTAAAAGGAAAGGACATGTTTAATGATGAATGCATGGATAAAGAAATCCTTCTTAGCAATATTAAGCCTAGTGTTAATGGTTGGTTGTACTCCATTTATCGAAAATAATGAGGTTGAAGATATCGCCCCTGTGATTTTCTGGTCGATTAGTGAAACAGATGAAGGGAAGTTGGAGATTAGTACATTAGTGCCGCCACTCGTTAAAGAAAAAAAGCGTTTACTCACCTTGGACGTTGACCTCGTAGAGCAAGGAGGAAAGGAATTTAATTTACTTTATTACCGTGAATTGAAAACGGGACAGCTTCGAATGTTATTAATTAATGAAGAGCTTGCTAGAAAAGGCGTCAAACCCATCCTAGAATCGATGTTACCAGACCCTGATATTTCCCAACGACTTTTTCTATTGGTTTTCAAAGGAAGCTTTAAAGATTATATTGAAAATCAATTAAATCAACAAGAAAATCTCGACTTATTTTTATACAATATGCTAAGGCATTACGAGGAATATAACCAAGGTGAAATGAGCATTATCAATTTGCATCAATTCATGAAAACGTTAAACTCTTCATATTCGTTTCCAATCCTGCCGATATTTAAAGCAGACAAAGATTCCTTAGTATATGAGGGAACTGCTTTTTTTGATGAAGACAAACTAATCACTTCGATAGAAAAAATGGATGAACAACTTTTCCAACTTATTAACAATGATCATTACCTTAAGCTATTTGCTATACCTGATTTAGCCGTAACCCTTGGTCATGTTCGCTCGAATGTAAAAATCAACTTCAATAAAAACAAATCATTAATTTCATTAAAAATCAATCTAAATGGCAGAATCGAAGAGTACCGTGGAGAAAAAAACATACTAGATGATACAGGTTTTTATGCTTTCAATCAAGAGGTTGAATCCTATTTAGAAAAACAAACAACAGAGTTACTAAAAGAAATGCAAGAATTGAAGGTTGACCCTATCCAAATAGGAGCACATACACTTAAGCCTTTCTCCAAGCCATTGAGTGAAAAGGAATGGCTAAACTATTGGGAAAAGGCGAATATTGAAGTCGACTATAATCTAACAATCGAACCACTCACCAATGTAACTCAATAGTATCTTGATCACCTTCCGCCTTAAGAATGTATAACGATGTCTGTTAAGAGATTTCAGAACTCAAGTGGTAACAAGTTAAATTTCACCATTTGAGGATCTGATTGTCCTTAGTTTTTCCATTTCTATACCGAACTGTTCAGACTCCTTTTTAAAAAATTACTTGTCTTTTGGGGTAAGGATATTAATTCCGCAATCTGAAGAATCAGATTCATAATATGCCTCAATCAGCTTATATTCTTTTTCAGAAACCTCCATGTGAGAAATATATTCAGAAACGTTGATTCTAATATTTCTTCCAGCACGTTTCTTTTTAGTCAAAACAGATTAGCTCCTTTCCTTTAAAATATAGTATTCCCAATCCGACTCATCAATCCGCTGCTTCATCTGCTTTTACACAATCAATTGCAATAACAATCGCAATAATAACTTGCTCCTGCTCGTCCTGAAAGACTTGAACTTTATAACTATCCCCCCATGTGAACCACTCTTTACTCACTTGACCGATCACTTCGCCATGCTGTACTATTTGAAAATCCATATCCCACCAGTTACCTTGTACTTCAATACCTGCCGCATCAATGCTATAGCGTGCTTTCAAGAAAGAAAATTCCTTTTTAATTTTTAAAACCTCTTGACCATTCACCTCAACGAAAAACGTCGGTAAAAAGCTGAAAACTTTTTTCGTAATAAGCCCTACTTCATTTCTTGCGGCATCCAAAATAGAGAAGATTTTCGGAACTTGCATAAAACTGCCTTCCACGTAATAAGCGTCATTTTCTTGCTGATCCTTCACTGTAAATTTGCCACTTAGACTAAATACCTTTTGCTTTATGTAAAGCTGATTCATCAAATTCCTCTCCTTTTTGATATCGTATATTTTTCGATCACAGTTGATCCTGAGGTATCGAGACGATTACCATTTTCCGTCAGTCAGAGCGAGTATATCTATTGGTCGAAATCATTTTCATTCACTAGCTCCGTTTTCAAAAAATCCATAATCGCATTTGTCACTTGCTCCGAATGGGTTATGGTTGGCACATGACCGGCTTCTGGAATGACGACTAAAGAAGCGTTAGGAATGGAGCTTAAAAGTTGATGTGCCGCTGCCATTGGAATTATGCTGTCTTTTTCTCCATGTATAATTAATGTCGGTGCGGTTATTTCTGAGATACGGGACAATAAGTCTGCGGTAGTATTTAATTTCAGCAGGGCAATCGCATCCTCTACACGTGCCCGCTTTAAAATATTCAAACCCCAGCGCTTGAAATGCGGCTCACCACTTGGAAGACAAAAATCTACAAACGTCTCCAGATAGCCATGGTAGTCCATATTTAAAAATTCAATGCTTCCTTTCATATCTTCTTTGGAAAACGTGCTCGCAAAACCGTCAACAAGTACTAGTCCCTTTACTCTTTCAGGGTACAAAAGTGCAAATAATAAAACGACTTTAACACCACTTGACTCTGCTGCTAGAATACATTCGTCGACATTCATTTGATCTAACACTTGCTTCAAATTATCTACGAGCAATTCTAAGGTAATGGTTGTACCAGCTGGGACAGGACTTTCTCCACTTCCAAGATGATCGAATGCGACACAACGTCGTTCCTGTGATAAACGCTCGATTTGCTGTTCCCACAATTCCCATGATCCTATCCAACCACCATGCGCTACAAATGGAATATCACCTTTTCCAAATGACAGCGCATGAATGACATGCTCCCCCGTTTTAATAAACATACCTCACCAACCTTTATCTTTTTTTAAAAATTTTCTGACTTATCAAGTTATAACTCTATTATATGCAAATTCCTGCCTGTTCCTTATTCAAGAAATATTATGCTTCATATATAACTTCATGGGTATAGTTGATGAACAAAATCCCAATTCATACACATCCTTCCATAAATACTACTAAGTATATTTTAGCACATTTTACTACGTTACCTGACGCCGTTATTGATTAAGTTAGACAAGGTCCCTGCCCCCATGTCTTCTCAAAGAAAAATAGCCCTCTCGTAGGAGAGGACCACTAAATGATACTTTTATTTGCATTTGGAATAAGCTTAGGTGGCACAGTGGACAGGAACAAACACCTGATTATATTAGAGTTTCTTTTTTAATTGCCAAATTTCATTAAAATCAAGCTTTGTAACCTTGGAAATTACATCTTCAGACAAACCTTGTTTTAACATTTCTATCGCAATATTCCTAGTTGCTTCTTGATTACCTTCTTCTCTTCCTTCTTCTCTTCCTTCTTTTCTTCCTTCTTTTCTTCCTTCTTCTATTCCTTGCTTTTTTCCTTTTTCTCTACCTTCTCGTATTCCTTGCTCTCTCCCTTCTCGTAACCCTTTATCCCGCCAAGAATTTGGCAATTTTAAAATCGGTTCTGCTTCCTGTGGCCCAAGTTCTTTAATTTCTTTCATTAATTGCTCCTCCTCCTTCTCATTTAAGGATAAGTACGACTCAAAAAATCCATTAATCAATTCAGACTTTGCAGGATTTATCTCTAGCTTAACGATCATGCGCAAAAATTCTTTCTTCACCTGGACTTTTTCCTTCTCCGTGTATCCCATCTTGCTCAAAAGGGCAGCAGCGACAGGATTATTAGATTCAATATAGTTTCGCCAATTTATTTTCCTTAATTCTAACATGAGATAGTTGAAGGTCAACACATGAAAGAAAGGAAACGCCATCGTGAATGTATCCTGTTCATTGCGGTGATCATCATAACTGAATATGGCAATTGGCAAAATCGGTTTCCTGTATTTATTGTAAAGCAGACTGAAATAAAGATACATCCGTTCATGAAAATTTGCTTGGGGATAGCTCTGTGGTTCGACATGTATAATGAGAATAGTATCGGTGCCTTTTAACTTTGCTTGCAATACAATATCAGCTCTTCTACTTTCCCCTTGAATAAGGTCTGTAAATGTCTCTTCTGGTAAAGGCTTGACAGAAGAAAAATCAATGTGTTGATGAACTTCAGGATAGAACGCTTCTAAAAACTCTGCGAAAAAAGTATGAATCAGTTGTTTGAATAATTGATCGTGGTGAATGTACGTGCTGGAGTCTTCTCGAACTAGCATTGCGATTGACATGATCACACATCCCGGATTGTTGATATGAGGATTGTCGAAGGAGTTTGTCTAGTATCTATTATAATACATAAACCAAACAAGAACAAGTGTTCTTTTGGTTAGTTTTGGCAGTTGGTTAAATAGCAAAGTGGGATAATGAAGCGAAACACTCATTAAAAACATGCTGCGCTGTGTGGTCGAATTTATTGGCTGTAAGTAATTTACAAAGCAAAATATGTTATAATGTAACATAGGATAGATAAAGGAGTAGGGGTGATGTTAGAAAAATTTAATATTTGTTATCATGGTACAATAAATGATTATGCAGATAAAATTGTGGACAATATAGATATAACAGTTGGTAGAACATTTACAGATTTTGGGCAAGGATTTTATGTGACCAATAACAATAACCAAGCACGAAAATGGGCACTGAAAAAATATTACGATTATAAGGAAATTAACCGAAATTTATTCCCAGCTATCGTTATAATGAAATTAGATATTGAAAAACTGCGTCAACTGAGTGGGCAAGAGTATGAAGTTCCTTCTAATCAGTGGGCTGAATTTATATTTAATTGTAGAAAAGTTGGTAAACGTGGCGGTCTATATCATCATGATGACTATGCTTGTGGTCCACTTGCTGACGGAAAAATCGTACCACTCTTAAAACGACTAGAAACTCAGAGAATCAGTTTCGAACAATTTCATCAAGGGATTTTACCCTATACAGAAATCAGCAACCAACTATCACTAAACACATTACAAGCCATAAAGTGTATTAAACACATGGAGGTGAAACGAATTGACATTAAATAAATATAACTTTGATGATATGGACATGGAATTCATTTTAGATGTCCAATTTGAATTGGAAAAACATTTTGGAAAATATGCATCTACTATTTTAGTCCAATCTGATTTTTTAAAAAGACTAGCAGAAGATCCAATGTATGTTCATCATTACGATGAAGCATACTGGGCAAATAGAATACGTGCACTTCATGAGAAAAAATCTAGTAGTTCGATAAACTAAAGAAGTATCTAATTTAATTATTATTTGCTTCTTTTTTGTTTGGGTACTTTCTAACCTCTATAATATTTAACACTATCAACGCCTGCCTTCACATTATCCATACCGCCCTGCTTGACATTCTTTTTGGTTCGTATACCTATGCTCAGGCATTTAACTAATCTCTTAATATCAACACACAAGATTTTCGTCTTGATCTTTGACATATCTTTGGGCAAAACCAGCTGATTAAATTAAAGGTTCTTTTTTAATTGGCAAATATCATTAAGATCAAGCTTTGTTACCTTGGAAATTAATTCTTCAGACAACCCTTGTTTTAACATTTCTATCGCAATATTCCTGGTTGCTTCTTGATTCCCTTCTTCTCTTCCTTGCTCTCTACCTTCTCGTAACCCTTTATCCCTCCAAGAGTTTGGTAATTTTAAAATCGGTTCTGCTTCCTGTGGTCCAAGTTCTTTAATTTCTTTCATTAATTGCTCCTCCTCCTTCTCATTTAAGGATAAGTACGACTCAAAAAATCCATTAATCAATTCAGACTTTGCAGGGTTTATTTCTAGCTTAACGATCATGCGCAAAAATTCTTTCTTCACCTGGACTTTTTCCTTCTCCGTGTATCCCATCTTACTTAAAAGGGCAGCAGCGAACGGATTATTAGATTCAATATAGTTTCGCCAATTTATTTTTCTTAATTCTAACATGAGATAGTTGAAGGTCAACACATGAAAGAAAGGAAACGCCATTGTGAATGTATCTTGTTCATTCCGGTAATCATCATAACTGAATATGGCAATTGGCAAAATCGGTTTTCTATATTTATTGTAAAGCAAGGGAACAAGGGGACAGGAACCTTGTTCCACGATTGAGTAGGCTAATTCCACCGAATTAAGATACACTGGGACAGTAAACCTATCACCTTCGTGTCATTCGATCCTATTTATTTATACACTTTTGATATTTACTGTGTCCATCTGATATACCAACAAGTTCAAATTTATTATGCTTATAAAAGTTATTTAATTTTGTATTATCCGCAACACAATCTAATTTAACACATTCCTTGTCACCTTCATTGTTCTGTATCCAATCCAAAATACTTTTACCCATTCCGCACTTCATATATGTAGGAATAATCGCAAGTCTATGTAAATAAAGCGATTGAGAGGAAAGATCTTCTCCCCAAATATGCCTGTCCCAGTCACTTTGTTCAGATAAAAGTGTAAATGTAGCCACAATATTGATATCTTTCATAACAATATACGTTTCTCGATTAGATATGGCTTTTTCAATCTCTTCATCATCACCACCATCTAATAGAAACGCCCATTGATTTATTTCATTATCTTTCATCCATAGAGCTATCTGTTTTAACATTTTAATAATTTCACTACTATCCTCATTCGTAGCAATTCTTATATTGAAACCTTTTAAGTGATCCAAATCTTTTATTTCCTCCTCATAGGTCTTGATTTTTTTTATTCTACCTTTAAATACAACAAACCACTTCTACATACCAGCTTCGTTATCTAAATATGAACAATCACTTTCTATTTTCAACTCATGCTCATCGTTATTTAAAATTTTTCTATTATGATACTCAATCTTTACGCTCCGATTGAAAGAAAAATTCAGGAAGAGTTAGGATGCAGCATTGTGGTTAAAGACCTCCATTCACAAATCATAGTTAATTGATTCTCTTCTAACTCAGCATAGATACTCCCGTTCATTTTTTCCATCAAGCTTTTAGCAATTGGCAAACCTAACCCAGTACCCTTTCCCATCCGAGTCTGGTCCGCCTTATAAAAACGATCAAACATTTGATTTAAATCATGTTCGCTAAGTTCGTCAACGGTGTTGGAAATTCGAAGTTGAACAGTTGTATCATATTTTTCAAGCTGGACGATTACATTTCCTGTTGAGTATCTAATAGCATTTACCACTAAATTTTCCACAACTCTTCTAACAGCAGATGTGTCAACCATCATCATAATATCATTGTCTGGAATATGAATTTCAGGTTCTATATTTTTTCTATTAAATTCCTCATAAAATCCAAAAAGTGCCTCTATAATCAAAACGTTGAATTTAACTCTCTCCATTGTCAAAGGATAATCTGCTTGTTCGATAATTGATAACTCGAAAAAATCTTCAAGTAGTATCTTTAACCTTCCTGCACTATTTTTTATTGTTTCTATGTATTCCTTTTTCATTTCAGAACTTATTTCATCCGATTCTAGCAACTGTATATACCCTAATATCGATGTTAATGGCGTTCGAATATCATGAGAAATATGGGATATAGCCCGTTTTAACTCATTTTCAGTAGAACGCTTTACTGCCTCTGCCTGTTTCGTCAGATCTATCTGGTTATTAATTTCCTTTGCTAGTTCCTCAAAATGACGATCAGGATATATAATATCAATCTTCTTAGCTGTTTTATTTTGGTTGAAATTATGAAGTTGCCGCGTTGTACTTTTAATATCTTTTTTCAATAGGTAGAAACGAGTGAGGACATATACCAAAGCTATTATGACAGATATGAATAAATAGAGCATTTTACCTCACCCGCTTTTTTATTTACTTAATTTCTTTTCTTTGAAATATAATAACACCTATAATCCAAAATAATAGAAAAGTTAGAATGGGAATCACTACAAGTAATACAATATCATTACTGTCCAAACTGTTCACGATACTAATGTCATAGATCAACTTAAAAACAGAATGATTCAGTATTGGTTCAAAAAATGGTACTTTAGCTGCTAACATTTGCAATGGCCAGTCAACAAATATAAAAAACATTAGCAGAAATCCTATAGTTTTTCCACTGTCGGTAAAGAGAATGGAAAAAATCGTCATAATCGATGCGAAGGCAGCAACGTATAATATAATCAGTCCTGTGGTTTGGAAATAATATGTCATTTCAGGCAGATTGTCAAATCCAAAATAGATAGCACTTACACCCGTCATCATGATTGGTAAAATCATTGATATAATTACCGCTCCAATTGAAAACACGATCAACTTTGCAGAGTAGATACGTAACCTGCTTTTCCCCGAGGATACGATACTTTTCATCGTCCCCATGGAGTATTCACTCGTAATAAAGAACCCTGCGAGAATACTTGGAATAAGCTTCACTATATTCGCATGAGGACCAAGGATACTTTCTTGATAGTAATCCTTTACAGCCGGCAGTCCTGAGGCACCATTATCAAATTCTATAAGAGGAAACAACACGGAAATGGCAATTAACATCCAAGTCAAGAAACGAAATGATCGATCTTTCTTTAATTTATACCACTCTGTTTTCAATAAGTTCCCCATGCTGTACACCCCCGATACGATTACTGAAGTACGTTTCCAAATCTTCTCCCATAGGCATAAATTGTTCGATTACCAAGCCTTCACCGGTTAAGATTTTGGAGACTTTTCCTGGTGCATTAACAGAGGCATACAGCTTAATGGTCCCATCTGGCATTACTTCAAATTCTTGCGTTGATAAATGACTTTCTATTATAGTTGCAGCCTTGCTTGGCTCATCTACTTTAATATGCAAGTACTGCTGGCATTTTTCATGTAGTTCTTTTGCAGATAATTGTTCTAACAATTCTCCATTATGGATAATCCCAAAATCCGTGGCTAATAAATGCAGTTCACTTAAGATATGGCTTGAGATCAAAATCGTAATGCCATATTCTCTGTTAAGCTTCTTCAGCAGTTCTCGTATTTCGACCACACCCATGGGGTCCAGGCCATTAATAGGCTCATCCAAAATCAAAAATTCAGGATCACCTAATAGAGCAATTGCCAGACCCAGACGTTGCTTCATTCCTAAAGAAAAATTCTTTACTTTCTTTTTTTCTGTATTTTGTAAACCTACCAGCCTAAGCGTTTTTTCGATACAAGCCTTGCCTGGTATACCTTTTAACAGACGGTGTGCTTCTAGATTTTCCGCAGCTGTCATCTGTGGGTATAAAGCAGGACCTTCAATAATTGTTCCGATTCTCTTTCTTGCCTCGATTATCTCTCGTTCATTATTTTCTCCAAATAATTCAAATGTCCCCGAGGATGGATACGCAAGGCCTGTGATCAAACGAATCAACGTTGATTTACCTGCACCATTTTGTCCAATAAAACCATAAATAGATCCATTTTTTATCTTTACACTCACTTTATTGAGTACCATATTTTCTTGATATTTTTTAGACAATTGATTAGTTGTCAACACATACTCATTCATCAAGGTTCCCTCCTTAAGTCATTATTCATCTTGTCCAAAAGAATTGCTTTTCGAACATTCTTACAGTATAAGGAGGAAAACATAAGAAATTCTTAAGTGAATTCTTAAGAAAACCTTAAGTTTTGAGTTTATAGCCCATTCCCCAGATTGTTTCAATATACGCTTCATGCTGGTTTGCTTTCGCAAGTTTACTCCTAATATTACTTAAATGAACATTAATGGTATTGTCATCCCCATAGAATTTCTGATTCCAAACACTCTCAAACAAATTCGCCTTGGAAAAAACTTTATTAGGGGAGGACATCATTAGAAGTAATATCTCATATTCCCGCGCTGTTAATTTGAGTTCTTTTCCATTTACTTTTACTATTTTTGCATCCGCATCCAAAACCATATCCTTATGGCTAATTTGGTTAATAATTGGGACACCGGATAGATCTCGATATCTTCTAAGGCAAGAATCAATTCTGGCAGATACCTCTTCAATATCAAAAGGTTTTGTAATGTAGTCATCTGCACCAGCTCTTAGTGCATTTATTTTTATTTGTGTTTCAAGCTTTGCCGAAATAATAATGATAGGAACATTACTTTCTTTTGTTACTTTTTTTAAGATATCCTCACCAGACAAACCAGGGAGCATAAGATCAATTAATATCAAGTCCCATTTCTCTATATCTAGATAAATCATTGCTTCTGTCCCTGAATAAGCCGGCTTTGGAGAATAACCACTTTTAGTAACTATATTACATAGTAAGCGATTAATATCATCTTCATCTTCAATTATTAGAATATTTACCGAATCCTTCAAACTACTCATCCTCATAATTTTTATCATTATCATTCATTGAAATAAGGTTAATGTCAAGTGCAATAAAATTAAATTTTTAATTCGATTTCTTCATACAGAGATACTTCGTTACGATAATTCATAGGAGGTTTCTTTTTTGAAAAAACAATTAAAGTTGTCTCGACAATTATCGAAAACGAAAGCAATGCGCTGGTGCCGTTAAGATCTCCACACATGTCGATGGCCAATCTATAGAAGTTTCCAGGCGGTAAAATGAAGCCTGGTGATGGTCTATACACTGCGATTGAAATAGATATTCAGGAAGCGTTAGCATGTATGATTATGGATATAACACTCTATTATGAATATACACATGAGTATGCATCTGTGATTGTTCATCTTGTTGGGATAACTTGCATCATTATCGAGGGGAAGCCTGAGGAGAAAGAGCAAGCTGAGCTTAGGTGGTTGAAGCGTGAGAGCTTAGCCTCATTAGAATGGACTCCTGTAGATATACCAGCGTTGGAAAAGTTAATGAATGAAAAGTAGCCTTCTCGTAGAATAAAACTACGAAATGTGTTTTTATTTGCTTTCACGTGCAGATTCAGACACTCTATTTTATTACCCTATTCAGACTGTGTTGCTAGGCGGCAGTGACAGGAACCTTGTCCCACTTCTGAGTAGGCGATACCACCGTTAAGAAACGCTGGGACAGTAAATCTGTCCCCCTGTGTCCACACAAACAAATCTCTAATTAAATTAGAGGCACTTTTTTAATTGACGAATTTCATTAGAATCAAGCTTTGTAACCTTGGAAATTACATCTTCAGACAACCCTTGTTTTAACATTTCTATCGCAATATTCCTGGTTGCTTCTTGATTCCCTTCTTCTCTTCCTTGCTCTCTACCTTCTCGTAACCCTTTATCCCTCCAAGAGTTTGGTAATTTTAAAATCGGTTCTGCTTCCTGTGGTCCAAGTTCTTTAATTTCTTTCATTAGTTGCTCCTCCTCCTTCTCATTTAAGGATAAGTACGACTCAAAAAATCCATTAATCAATTCAGACTTTGCAGGATTTATCTCTAGCTTAACGATCATGCGCAAAAATTCTTTCTTCACCTGGACTTTTTCCTTCTCCGTGTATCCCATCTTGCTCAAAAGAGCAGCAGCGACAGGATTATTAGATTCAATATAGTTTCGCCAATTTATTTTCCTTAATTCTAACATGAGATAGTTGAAGGTCAACACTTGAAAGAAAGGAAACGCCATCGTGAAAGTATCCTGTTCATTGCGGTAATCATCGTAACTAAATATAGCAATGGGTAAAATTGGTTTCCTATATTTATTGTAAAGCAGACTGAAATAAAGATACATCCGTTCATGAAAATTTGCTTGAGGATAGCTTTGTGGTTCGACATGTATAATGAGAATAGTATCGGTACCTTTTAACTTTGCTTGCAATACAATATCAGCTCTTCTACTTTCCCCTTCAATTAGGTCTGTAAATGTCTCTTCTGGCAAAGGCTTGACAGAAGAAAAATCAATGTGTTGATGGACTTCAGGATAGAACGCTTCTAAAAACTCTGCGAAAAAAGTATGAATCAGTTGTTTGAATAATTGATCGTGATGAGTGTACGTGCTGGAGTCTTCTCGAACTAGCATTGCGATTGACATGATCACACATCCCGGATTATTGATATGAGGATTGTCGAAGGAGTTTGTCTAGTATCTATTATAATACATAAACCGAACAAGAACAAGTGTTCTATCCACTAAAAAAGAGGGCCTGTAAACCTGTCTCCTTGTGACGTTCATTAATGAATGAGTTATATAACTGCATTAAGTATCCAGCTTAGCTACACTTTTCTTTGTTTACAGGCGTATGGTATAATAAAAGTAACATACGCATAAAACTAAAACAGGCCACAGCTAGTAACTGTGACCTGCAGATAAGCGGTTCCCCCAGAGGGTTCGGCTATCATTGCATGATAGACCTCACCTAATCACTTGTCAGGGTAAATAGGGAGGTCTATTTTCTGTTGATCAACGAAATGATCAAAGCGAGTAATGCAATCAAGAAAGTGCCAAAACCAATTAGCACCATGAAGCTTTCATACATACCCATAGGCATCACCCCCTTTCACAGGGATTAGCCGACCTCACCTAAAGGAACTTTATCTTACTAGATTATAGCATAGATGCGCGCTCAAAAAGAACATTTGTTCTTTATGGTTTGAATTTTATTCCTCCAACATACAACGAGTTTACTAATAGAAAAAATAAAATATGGCACAGTAAACCTGACCCCACGTTGTTATTTTCAGCTATTTTAATATTTAAAAATAAGCATAATACAAAACGATCGTAAGAGAAAATGGCGTGCCAAAACTGTTGTCAGTTGGCACGCCATTTTTATTGTCATTGATTGTTATGCACTTCAAACGGTTTACTAAATGAAGAGATGTTCTTACATAGATTGATTAACATTGTTATTTTTTGCTGCTTCACTTCTTTGTAGATTTAACAGCAGCTACTATATGTTGTTCTTTAGCCATTTGCTTTACAATTTTCGGTGCACTCCATAGTGGTGGAAGTAGCAATATAGATACAGGTACTGCCGTTACAACAATAAAGTTTTGTATTGCTTGTATACTTCCCTCACCAATTGTTAGTAATGCTACGGTTAATATACCGAATAACACTACCCAAAAGACTCTCAGCCACTTTTGTGGATGCTCTGAACCTTGTAAGGTTACTGCAACTGTATATGCAATGGAATCAACTGTAGTCGATACAAACACAACACTAACGATTAAGAACCCAACAGCCAGCCATAATCCCATTGGTAGTTGGTCCATAATTGCCATTACAGTCGCCGGCATTCCTCCATCACCTAATGGGCCTGAAATGGAACCAGGATTCTTTAATTCTTGAGATAATCCTGTACCACCAACAACTGTAAACCAGAAATTACTAACTAATGGAGCAATAATAGATACTGCTACGATAAGCTCTCTGACCGTGCGACCTCTCGATATCTTACTAATAAAAATAGCCACCATTGGTGCGTATCCTAGGAACCAGCCCCAGAAAAATACAGTCCAATAGCCAAGCCAAGCTTGATCACCGCGATATAAATTCATTTCGAGCAAATGTTGTAATTGAAAAGCTTGAGCACTAATAAAAGAATCTATTAAAAACATTGTTGGGCCAATAATGAGAATAATTGCTGCTAATACTACAACAAATATCACGTTTAAACGACTTAAGAATTGAATTCCTTTGTCAACCCCACTCGCTACAGATATAGCAGCAATAAGAATTAGCGCTCCAACAACGATCATATTCGTAGCCAACGTATTTGGAATATCAAATAAAAAATGCAGACCATAGCCTATTTGCAGACCTAAAAATCCGATAGGCCCCATTGTACCTGCAGCAACTGCAATGATAGAAATGATATCAGCAGTTGAACCAACTATACTTTTATTAAATATCTTTTCTCCGAAAATAGGATAAAGGATTGTACGTGGTTTAAGTGGATATCCTTTATGATAATGTGCATACATGAGGACAATTGTTGTTAAAGTACCTAAACACGCCCACGCTAGGAAGCCCCAGTGTACAAAGCTTTGGGATAAAGCAGGAATGATTGCCTCTAGTGGTGTCATTCCATCATTCGCAAACAACGGTGGAGTCGTAACAAAATGGTAGAGTGGCTCTGATGCAGCCCAAAATACACCACCACTAGCTAGAAGTATACATAAAATCATCGAAATCCAACGGAAATAACCATTCTCAGGCTTCTCCATTTTCCCTAACTTCACATGTCCATATTTTGAAAATGCTAATATAATTCCAATTACAAAATTTCCCAGTAATAATAATTGCCAATAGGCACCAAAAAATGTTACAGACCAATTGAAGGATTCCGTTACCCAACCTGCAAGCTTATCAATGTCAATTAATGAAAAAATGACAAAGAGTAATAAAAACCCTCCACTAACAGCAAATGTGGTCCAGTCCATTTTCAAATTCTTTATTGTTTTCATTCTTTTCCTCCTATAAAGTATAACGAAGCGAGATCGTTATTTTTAAATCTTCCATTGATGATCCTTGATGTCTTTGAGGAAAAGTTTACGGAACCGAAGCACCACTTGCTCTCTTTCTAAACCGTATACTATAATCGTCGTCTAAGATAATTTCACCTACCTTTCTATCTATGCTTTTAATTTTATATATCCCTTTAGCCGAAAGTTGACAAATTAATATTATAGTCATAAAACATCACTCAGTCAAACCAATTTTTCTATATGAGAGAAAATTTCTGATGTGGCAGATACTGGGCTTGTTTAGGCGTTGCTGCAATATTTAAGGAGAATGGGTGTTTCGGAGAGTTTGACTTTGGAAGACAATAATTATTAGTTTTCGTTAAAGGATAAATAAGACTCAAAGAATCCATTAATCAATTCAGACTTTGCAGGATTTATTTCCAACTTAACGATCATGCGCAAAAATTCTTTCTTCACCTGGACTTTCCTTTGCCGTATATCCAACCTTGCTCAAAAGGGCAGCAGCGACAGGATTGTTAGATTCAATATAGTCTTGGCAGTTGGTTAAATAGCAAAGTGCAATAAAAAAAAAAAACCCAATTCCCATTTTAAAACTGAGAAATTGGGATTGTATGCGATCATCCATAGATTAAACCGCGTTCCCTAATGCTACTAATTTTAATCCGTGTCGGAAATCTCAGCATAATACGCTGCTTTCGAAGGCTGTGTGTTAAACATAAATAATATAATTGTAACTGAAAACATCATGAGGCTTCCTAATACAACGACGAAGCGAATAGACAACAATTCGCCCATCATTCCAAAAATTATAGTTTCAACAATGATGAAAAAGGCTTCGATGAAACCGTAAATACTACCAACCCGTCCCATTACGTTGGCTGGAACATTATTTTGGTAGAACGTGTAAAATCCTGTGTTCATAAAAGCCACCCCAAACGATAAGACACAATTAGAATCCCCACTAGACCCATAAACCCTAAAATTACATTTATTCCAACCCGAATCTACACGAGAGGGCAATTTGTACTTTGGCAGTATGGTCTACCAACCGAACTGATAGTCTTCCATTCGATTAGGCATGTCATATCAAGGTGAATTTTGGGTAAAAATGTTATACTAAGAATACAAAATTCAACTTACTTTTCAGCCAGTATCATTCATAATAGGGGGAGATAACAGTGACAATTAACTTATCCGGAAATGTGATTCGAAGGAAAAGAAAAAGTATTGAGCGTATAAGAGCTAATGCCATTTCAAGCACACAAAACACACCTCGTGGAATAACTATAACATTACAGATTTTCCGAACGAGAAAGCCCACTCCTTTAGGTGTGGGATGATAGTGAGGTCAAATACGGAGTGCCACTAATAAGCCGCAGGTTTGTGGTGCTTTAAGTATTTGAATAATTCACTCTTCTAATAGAAATTTGTTGCAGTTGAGGTAATAAGCTAATACAATGAGTTTATGAATGAATATAGAAGAACTAATACAACTGTTTCATTACTAAATTATCATTTTGTTTTTTGTCCTCGCTATAGAAGAAGAATATTTCTTCAAAGTGATGTAGAGGTGCGTTTTAAAGAATTGGTTAAAGAAATTTGTGAGGAAATACAAATAGAAATCGTTGCTATTGAATGTGATCAAGACCATTCTCACATGGTCCTTCATGCACTACCTACACTAAGTCCTGCTGATATTATGGCAAAAATTAAAGGAGTAACTTCTAAAAAATTGAGAGAGGAATTTCCACATCTTCAACATTTGCCTAGCCTTTGGACACGTTCCTATTTTGTTTCGACTGAGGGAAACGTATCGAGTGAAACAATTAAACGTTATGTCGAAAACCAGAAAAAGCGAAATTAGATAGGAGTTGAAACCTATGGCAAGGAAGCGTACACCTACTTATACTATTGAATTCTCTTTGAACATTCCAAATTGGCAAAAACACCGTTTGGAAAAGAAATTTAATATTGCAAGAATGGTCTATAATTCTTGTCTAGGTGAATCTCTAAAACGAAATAAAGCTGTGAAAGCTGATAAGCAGTATCGCACATTGCTTCATGAACCCAAATCAAAAGAACGTGATAAGAAATTAGCAGATATTCGTTTGAATTATGGCTTTTCTGAATACAGAATACATAATTTTGTAAAGGAAGTCCAACACAAATTCAAAGAACATATTGGTAGTCTTGAAGCTCAAAAACTTGCAACTAGAGCTTTTCAAACTGTAGAGAAGCTTCATTTTGGAAG
>NZ_JBJGXI010000070.1:0-19347 GCF_045635475.1 Radiobacillus sp. PE A8.2
AATCCAAACGTTTGGATTATTTGCCATCGCCACTCGTAAAACTTCTTCAACTGTTGTTAAACCTTGTTTTACTTTTAATAATCCATCATCAATTAAAAACTTCATTCCGCTTTCTTTTGCATAATTGCGGATATCTTTCATAGAGCCATTGATCATCATATGTTGAATGTTATCATCAACAACCAGCAACTCATGTAGGGCCATTCTACCTCGATAACCTGTATGGTGACAGCTATTACATCCTTGGCCCTCAGTAACTTTATTTACTTCAATCCCACGTTCTTCAAACAACTTTTGTTCAATTTCAGTTGGTGTCCGTTTCTGTTGACAGTCTCGGCAAATCCGTTTCACTAACCGTTGCGCCATAATCCCAGATAAAGACGAAACAACGAGATATGGCTCAATATCCATATCAATCAAACGTGGTATTGTAGCAATTGCATTGTTAGTATGCAACGTACTAAAAACGAGATGTCCTGTTAACGATGCCCGTATCGCAATTTCCGCGGTCTCGGTATCACGAATTTCTCCGACCATGATAATATTCGGATCTTGACGAAGTACCGAACGCAACCCTGCTGCAAAGCTTAACCCAATCGAGCTATTCACTTGTACTTGGTTAATCCCATTTAATTGATATTCAACCGGGTCCTCAATCGTAATAATATTCACATCTTCTTTATTGAGCTGATTAAGTGATGCATACAAGGTCGACGATTTACCCGAACCGGTTGGACCCGTAATTAGTAATAGACCCGATGGCTTTTCGATTAGCTTGGAATATTTTTTAAAGTTTTCTTCGCTAAAATCTAATTCCGAAATCTGTTTCAGTACATTTTTCAAATCTAGAATCCGGATAACTACCTTCTCTCCATATACGGTCGGTAGAGTGGAAATACGTAGGTCCACAGGTACATCATTGATTACTGTACCGATCCGACCATCCTGCGGTAGCCTTGACTCAGTTACATTTAAATTTGCCAAAATTTTTATTCTAGCTATTAGAGAGTTGCGAATTTCCTTGGATAATAATCTTTCGGTCCGCAACATTCCGTCTACACGATATCGGATTACAATGTTCGTTTTGTTAGGATCAACGTGGATATCACTTGCTCGCAGTTGAACGGCCGTTTCCAACAATTGGTCCATGATCCGAACAGTTGAGGAATCATCATTTGTTTCTGTTTCACGAACAACTTGATTGGATTGTTGACCACGGTTGTAATGTCGATTTAATGCTTGCATAATATCGTCTTTCGATGCGATTACTGGTGATATAATTAATCCGGTCGACAGCTCTAAATCATCGATCGCATAATAATCCATTGGATCATTCATTGCAACCGTCACTGTGTCGCCATCCTGTTTTACAGGTATAAGTACTTTCTTCTGCGCAAATTCCTTTGTCACAATCTCGACCGCTTTGGGATCAATCGGATAGCGATAAAGTGAGACACTTGGAATGGCTAGTTGTTGCTCTAGTACCTCTATTAGTTGCATTTCTGTAATGATGCCTCGATCAACCAGTGCATCTCCAAGCTTTTGGCCGGGTTTCTTTCGATTTAGTGTTTCAACGATAACATCTTCCGTTAATAATCCTGATTCTTTTAAGATATCACCGAATTTTTTACGCGGTGCCATGAAATTCCTCCTAGGCGTATTTTTCAATAAATTTAAATTTCTCGTTCGCTATAAAAAAAGTAAGAAAGAAAATTTCTTAAACGAGAATATTTATCGAGGTCGAGCGTCTCCAATTCACTTATTCACTGCCAAAAGGATAATCAGCCGGATCACTTACATAGTTCTGAATCGATTTAAAATTAACAGTAGTTCCACCACTAATTACTTCATAACCATCCCTAGCGATTACTAGACCTTCAAAAGAAGAACCACTAAATGTTACTTTCCCATTCGGAGCAAATAATACTCCTGTCATTTGTAAGCCACCGCTGTTTATATTAATATCTCCCTTACTAACAATAATAGCATTAGTAAATGTGGAAACGTATCTACCTAAGTTTTGATCATAATAACTAGCTATATTAATATTATTACCATATAGTCGCATGTCCTCAGGTTTAATTGTCTGAGTATATCCATGATTTGCAAACCATTGATCAGATTTGAGTGGAGGGATTGGATATTCTGGCATCGTAAAACTTTTAACATTTTCCTGCTTTACAAGTTTTGAAAGGATATCTTGTCTATAATTATCTGGATGGTCTAGAGAACCGGTGTAATAAATATTGGAATCCGCTGAAAGAGATGGTGTCCAACCCAATTCAATGTTGCCATTCACATAAACATCTCCATAAATATTGGCATCTTTAAGTCTAAAGTTACCATTAACATAGACATCACCATAAATATTACGCGTCCCGCCCCACAAAGTTAAGTCTCCATTAAAATGAAGATTGCCCGGACTACTTGATGAACCTAGTCCTGCAGCTCCACCGTCAAAAGTAGTAGAACCACCAACATAAATGTTAGAGACGTTACTTAGAGAGCCACCGCCAATTTCACTACCTTTCAAATCTCCTTTTACAACTATTGTCGCCCCTGCTCCATTTATTTGCCTTCCATTAAATACAAATTTCTTTCCATATACAAAAACATTCTCATCTACCAAAAAATCGCCGAGATCCTGTGAACTTGCAGGTAATGTTATTGGCAACGATGCATTTAGAGTATTAATCGTTGTATTTATCTGGTATTCTTGATTATAATCGGTCCCTAACTCTAAGGTTACATACAAAGGCACAGTCGTGTTCACAGAAAGACATGTTTCACCTGTCGATGTTTGATTTAATGCAGCACCATCATTTTCAAATAAAACATCGCTCATACCATGTACCGTAATGTTTTCACTACCTATTATATTATTTTGATTTGAATCAGAATATATTTTTCCATTATTATAACAAAGCTTGTAATTATCACCTTGATGCGCTGTCCTCAATTGCGTTACGATAATATTAGCTTCTTGTCTTAAATCAATATGTGACTGCGTTATTTCGCTATTATTCATTGATGTTATAAGTACACTTGACACGATCCCTACAATCATAGTAGAAAGAGTCAAAGTTGCTAATAATTCAACTAAAGTTAAGCCTGTCTGATTGTTAAACATATTTTTCCGCATTTTAATAGATCACCCAATTAATATTATACTCTAAATTGACAAAAAGTTGGTGAAAGTTGTGAGGTTGCTTAAGAAATATTTGTCGAATTCCCTCGGATTAACACTAATAGAAATACTTGCTTCTCTCGTCATCTTAGGTATTATTCTAATTAGTTTTTTTACTTTTTTTAGTCAAACAATATTTCTTTCAAAAAAAGTGGAAGATAATCTGACTGCTATAAATGTTGGAGAAAAAATATTGTATGAAATGAAAGATACCTATACACCAACTGATTCTGCAGAAACATGCCCTGGAACTAATCCAATTACGTTACCTTCTTTATCCGCGGACAATGTTGGTCAGTATTATTCAATTAATAATAAAAACTATTACCCGAATATTACCGTCTGCCAAACATCTGAAGAAGAAGTGCTTGAATTATATCAGATTCACGTTGAAATCTTTGATGAAGACTCAAAGCTATTAAGTGAAATCTTTGATTACATGGAATGAGGAAGATAGCATGAAAAAAAATATTATTAATCAACAAGGCTATGCTCTTGTACTTGTGTTGCTTACTATAACTGTTATTGGCATACTAACTCCACCCATAATAAACAGTTTACTAAACAGTACACAGCAGTATCAACGAAGTGAGGAAAATATTCAATTACAGAAGTTAATTGAAATGGGGAAAATGTATGCTCGGAAAGAGATTGAGGTTGTCCTGACACCCTTGCCTACTAGTTTAGATGAAGCAAAAGCAACATTACAATCAAGTTTAACTATTGAGGAAGTAAGTTTAGATAGTTCAAATGATAATATGTCCTTCACCGTAAGTTATAAAGATTATGTGATAGAAGCAAATGAGTTAAAGATTACCTATGAAATTACAGCCAAGCTTGAGGATAATAATGAAGTTCTCGCAGAAAAAAACGAATTTGAAACGTTCATAGTAAATAAAGAAAACAGCTAATCTCTTGTAGCTAAAATAATAAAACCCACCTTACACTTTTATTAACGGGTTCGGTTGAGAGGGAGAAAACGTAAAATAACATAGTTTTTGGAGGTGCAATTAACATGCTAATTCGCACCTCCATTTTTTATTGTTATATCAAAGTTTTTTGAAAAAATTCTGTACTTTAACATGCCAATTAGCACCCTATTTAGTATACTGATTCGCAAGCGTACAAAAAATATTGTACTACTGCTAAAAGGTATGTTATTTAGCGTGTTAATTTTTGTGCTAATTTCAGTGTTAAAACCCATGTTAATTGGTTATGCTAATTAAAAATAAGATAAAAGGAGTGTTTTCATATGGAATTTATTGAACCTAGAAATATTAATGCTGATAAAGTAGATTGGCTTATCTCAGAACGTGTTAGAGCTATCGTCTCTTACTACGCAGAATACACAGAATACACGGAAAGCGATGTAGTGGATAAACTATTGCTAAATATACTGGATGACAAAAAGTTTATAGAGTGGATAAAAGACAAAAGAAACAACAAGCGGATTATTAAGCAGGTGAACCTAGAACATTTAATAGAGGAAAAGGAAGAGGAAGTTGGCTAAGCTAAAAAGACTACTCTCAAAGGACGACGTTATATTAGAAGTCGCTAACCCTGTTACGGAAGAGGAGCTGAAAAATAGACATAAGGATTATCATGTCTTACCTCCAAGGAAATTTGGAACAAAGTACAGAAATTTGTTGTTTAAACCAGTTGAATTTACCCTTTTTAATAAGGGTTATTCTCTTCAATTCAACTTTTGTACAAATCCTTACTGTAAGTGGCAAGGTCTACAACAAGAGAAATTTGACACAAAGGGAAAGCCCAGTCGTTATAGATTAGATGCTCCAGGTGATGAAAGAAAACAGATTAAATGTAATCCTGATCCAGTAAATCCTAATAGAGGTGCTACACTTGGTTGCAAGTCTGCCGCATTATCTAACTGGTCTATTTCCGAAGAAATACATAGATTGATTCGAATAAATAGCATAAAGGTTGATGAACCTGCTTACAACTTTCATAAGGAAGGATGTTCTCAACACGGGCAAACTCCCTTTAAATCACCATTCCTATTTTACAGACAAGGGAAAAGTAGTAGCACGGGTGCTCAACAATGGCAATGCAAAACATGTAAGAAAAAGACAACACTCAGACCAGATGGTAAAAAATCAGTTGTGTATAATCAGAAGCGCAGCGAGATTAATCTCTTATTTACTAAGTTATTGCTAAACAGAGAACCAATAACTAGGGCTTGTGAAGTGTTAGAAATTGCAGATGGAACATATTATGAAAAATTAGAATTTATTTACCGTAGATGCCTTGAATTCCTAGAAAGAAACGAAATCAAACCATTGCAAGAAAAAGAATTTAAAGAGATGTGGATTAATACAGATAAAATGAATTATCATCTAAATAATGTACGCAAGAAAGGGATGGGCGGCAGAAAGTATAGTGATGTTGAGGATTCTGTTTTCCCTACTAATGTGGTTATTAGTGCTGATGTATTTTCTAGATATGTGTTTAGAAGTGACGTATCTTTTGATTGGGATGCTTCTCTTAGTGACATTGAGGAAGATACAATTCAATTTAAAGATGACCATTTAGGAATATATGCTAGAAAAAATGCGAGGTTCACGAAATTCTCTTATTATCCTCAAGAACCTTCTGCAAACGACACCCAAACAAAAGCAGAATATAATTATGATTTGTCTAGGTTCGAAAAAAGAAAGAAATATGCAGATGGATTACACGTTAACTCAACTTACACAAGCACTGCCCATTATTGGCTCATTAAAGAATTGGTAAATGCGTCAGAATGGCGTTTCATTACAGACGAAGATAGTTCTCTTATTACGGCTATCTTTCGAGTATTTGCAATGGAAATTCGGTTAAGCGATGGGCATCACTTCTTATGTCAAACTGATAAAACTAAATCAAGGAAACAAGCTCGCCAAGAGTTTAGTGATGCGAAAAATGTTTTGCTAGAATGGGGTGATAACAATGGATATAACACAAGATCACTCAGAAAGTTAGCTAAACTGCAGCTAGAACAGTTATTTGAAAAACATCGCTTTCACAAAGAGGTTAAAACATCAACTGGTTCTCATTTTAGATATGCTGACAATCCCATAGAACATCCATTAGCTACCATAGATAGAGGATATCGTTCCTTTGATTGCACCACCAACTTATCATCAGTGGAGCCAAATGATATTGCGGAACTAATATTAAATGTAAATGACAACGCAACTAATGCCTTTATTCAGCAAATAAGAAGAAGACTCTCGATACTCGAGAGGCCCTTATCAACTGCTAGGGCAGATTTGAAGAGCTATATTTACGCCAACTTCAACCCTAAGTATGCTCAGATGGCCATAACTATTTTGAGAACTTATTATAATTTCTGTTTACCTTATAAGACTGGCAAGATAAATAAGACACCAGCTCAACGTTTAGGTATTGCAGATAAGATTTTTGAACTGAAAGATATCATTTATTTAAGGTGATAAAATAACAGAACTAAAAAGGAGCTTGGAAATTCAAGCTCCTTTTTAGTTCTGTTATTAAGTTTCTTCCTTATCTAATGTTTTTATAAAATCGTGAAGTTCTTCTTCACTCTCTCCTTTAAAAATAATACCTTCGTGATCTGTCATGATATATGTGATCGAATCTTCAAATAATCCTAATAGCTCTTTCTCGTTTTTAACTTCACTGCTAGAACGTCTCATTGATATTGTGTGAACTGGAACATCCTTATCAATTTCTGGAGGAGAGAATGATCCGTTTTCATCAGGTTTCAAATTGTAAATGTAAAGTCCATAATCGCCTTCACTCGCTGTCATCTCTAAAACAATTTCCTCTTTTGTATAAGGATTGATGGTTACCTTTTCTGTTTTATAAGTCGGTAGATTTTCATTATCTAAAAGCGCATCAATCGTGACTAATTCTTTTTCATAACTCCCCTTGATTTCAACAGACACTTTTTGCCCCATTTTTAAATCATCAAGGGCTTTTGCTTCGGTTGTTTCTGCTAAAAATGCTTCAACAACCTTTGCATTTTCCTCTACATCCATTGTTTCTCGTTGTTCTTTTGTTAATGTGTCTCCTACATAAACAACAAATGAATTTTCTTCCTTGTTAATGTGATTTATTTTTCCTTCAATAGTCACTGTATCATTTTGCGCACATCCCGTTATTAACAAAGATATAAGTGTAATAATGCCAACATAAACCTTCATAAAAAACTCCCCCTTTATAAAAATAACTTACCATAAGAAGCCCTCTTCCTTATTGAAGTATTTGCTTCGTTTAAGATCGATACTTCACAATCTCACTTAATTGTATCACTAAATGGTAAGGATTTACCAAAAAAACAAGAAAAAACAGACCCAAGATTGGGCCTGCTAATCTCCTTGATATTTAATTTGTTAATTAACATGCTAATTATACAATTAGAAAAGGAGTTATTTTCATTGCTAATTACATTTTTCTCCCTCTCAACCGAACCCGTTAACACTTTTATAAGGTGGGTTTTATCATACATTAATCATTTTCTCATATACCGCAACTTTATTCCGTCCCTTTTGCTTTGCACCAACATACATCGCACGATCTGCGTGCCTAACAAGTTCTCGCGGATCTTCACAATGATCTGGATAAGAGGCTACACCAATGCTGGCTGTTACTTCAACACTGATTTGCGACTCTTCGATTAAAATGTGCTGGTCTAATTGAAACGGTATATCGGATATCGCACTATGGATGGCGTTGGCGACATATTCGCTCTGCCCTTGGTCAATTCCAGGAAGTAAAACAACGAACTCTTCCCCGCCATAGCGTGCAACAGTTCCTTCTTCTCCAACGACATTTAATAAACGTGTTGCTAATTGCTGAAGGATTTCATTCCCGCTTTCATGACCATATGTATCATTTATCGCTTTAAAATGATCTAAATCTAACAATATTAATGATGCTCGTTCGTTGTTAGATTTGCATGATTTTTCAAAAAACTGATCCAAATACTCCTCCATATAGCGATAATTATATAAATTAGTTAATGAATCTCGTTCACTTTTGAATTTTGTTTTTTCATAGTTATTAGCATTTGTTATCGATACTGCAAGATAGTTCGTTAAGATTTCTAAAATCATAATTTGATATCTTAGATATGCCCCTTTTCGTTTAGAAACTAAGGTGACAACCGCTACGATGTGATTATTTCTTTCAACTGGTAAAGATACAATGCTTTCCCCAACAATTTGGAGATCAGGAACATCCATTTGATCCCATTCTTTGTGCGATTGATAATGTACTGATTCTCCTCGTCCCCATACATTACCACTAATAGATTCAAACTTATTTAAGCGAATATTACCTGGAAACGGCAACTTCTTCTGTGTATCATGAAATCGAGAGAGTTCCAAATATTCATCATTTACTACCTCATAAACAAAGGCATAATCAACTGGCAATAAATTGGTTACACGTTCTACAAATAGATCAATTACCTCATTTACTTCTAATTGCCCCGTTAATTCATGCCCAATTTCGCTCGTTCGTTTTAGGTAATAATTTATGTTTTGCGTTTTATAATAGAGGGTGAATATAAACGAAATACTTATAAATGGTACGCCAACATAGAAAATTGCAGTAACCCCAATATCAGCATACAAAATATATAAAATAAGGCCAACAGGTAAAGTGAGTGCTGTTGTTATTAAATCCCAGATCAAATCTTTATCAAAGATACGTTTCGCTTGCCCGTTAATTATTCGTTTAAATAGCATTATAATCAGCTGATTTGTCACGAATGCCGAAATAACATAACCAATGACGGGTATTATTCCTTGGAGTGTCTGATAATTTATTATCCCATGCCCCCCACCTAATAGGCGATAGACAAAAGCAGATAAAACCGATACACATAAAAACATAAGTAAATTGGCTGGTAACCGGTAATGCTCACTTATACCAATTCGCAGCTTAAAAAATAGGACGAGTACAGCAATTTGCGTTAGAATGACCTCAGCTAATATTCCATAATATAGAAATACAGCAAATCCTACTGCATTGATGAAAAAAACTGGTGTATTGTTCACAATCAGCGGAAAAAAAGCAATAATGCACATTAATAGGCCAAAAGCGATAATTCCCAACCATTCTACCGAAGTTTCAGAATGTATTATATGTGGGATTTTCATTAAAATAACAGGCCAGATGCAGAGCCATGCAACCCATAAAGAAATTTGCTTTCTTCTTGATATCATACTTTTTACAACTCCCCAAATAGTTCCTTATACTTACTTAATCTGAAAAAAGCACGGCCGATTTGTTCCTGTTATATACAATTATAGACATTTATTTATAGCTTATCAATTACTTTTTTTCTAAATTTTTCCTTATTAAACCGATAAAATGTAAGGATCCTGTTACAAATAAAATCGTTTCTTTATTTGTTTGATCAGCTAAAAATGATTGAAGTGTCAGTTTCCAATCATCTGTTACAACAATTTCTTTTCCAGACGCCTGCATTAAATCTTCAACAGTCGCAGAACGTGGATGGTTAAAAGAACTTGCAGTAACCATATCAAAATCAGATGTAAGTGCCGTAAGCATTTCTTTTATCGGTTTATCTCTAAACGCGGCAAAAAGCAACGCCTTCTTTTGACTTGGATAATACCGTTCTACCGTAGATAAAAATGCTGTAACCCCTTCTTGATTATGGGCGCCATCTACAATAACCGTTGGATTATCATGTACTTGTTCAAATCGTCCACGTATGACTGCTGTTCCAAATGCTGCTATAGTGATTTTATCAACTAGCGTTAGCCCCTGCTCTTTCAATTTTTCCAGTCCCATACACGCAAGTGCAGCGTTACCTACCTGGTGTTCACCTTTCATCGCTAAAATTACGTCAACTAATTTCTGATTTCCTGACAAAAAGGTAAATGACTCTTGCTTTTCGGTAGTAAGCTTCCGATCTACTATACGGAATTCTCGGTTCAACTCAAATATGGGTGCATTTTTGATTTCTGCTTCCTGCTTGATAACTTCACGTGCTTCAGGTTGTGCTACTCCTGAGATAATCGAAACCCCCCCTTTGATTATCCCAGCCTTATGACGTGCAATTTGCTCATAACTATTGCCTAAAAATGGCGCATGATCCATGCCTATGTTCGTGATAATACTTAAACACGGCTCAATACAATTCGTAGAGTCGTCCGTTCCACCCATATTGGTTTCGATTATGGCAATATCGACTACATCAGCAAAATAAACAATCGCAAGCATAAAAATAATTTCATATTCTGTCGGAGGGTCGCCTGTCACATCAAGCCCATTAATTACTGGAGCTAATTGATTCATACAATCAATAAGTGAAGTATCCGACATAACTTCATCATTAATATGAAAATGATCGTTGATTTTATCAATACTAGGAGAGGTATATGTACCAACCTTATAACCGTTCTGCTTCAAAGCTTCTTTCATATATGTAAGTGTAGAGCCCTTACCATTTGTTCCGGCAACATGAACAGCTCTTATCTGTTTCTCTGGGTGATCTAACGCGTCTAGCATTTGATCCATTCGAGATAATCCTAATTTAATTCCAAGACTTCTTCTATCCTGAAAGAATTGGTATACTTCTTTTATATGACAAAACATCATCAAATACCTGCCTAAACTATAAAATTTAATATAAAAGTTATTATACCAATAATTATCAACGGAAAGATAGGAAAGGAATGTATCTATGCATCTTCATGGTTGGGTAATTTATAATGGCCATTTGGCTGAACATAAATTTTTAGATTATGCAGAGTGGATTAAACAAGCTGCAGCCAAGCAAGACATTACCATCGATATAAAAAAAAATAACCAGCTATTATCAATATTAGATATGAATACATTTCATTTTGTCGACACTCTGTCAGCAAACAAACCAGATTTTGTTTTGTTTGCCGATAAAGATATTGCATTAGCTAGACAATTAGAATATATCGGTATCCCTGTGTTTAATAGTGCAGAATCGATTGAGATAAGTGACAATAAAATCTCAACTTATCAAAGATTGACACTGCAACGACTACCAATACCCAAAACAATTGTCGGGCCGAAAGTATTTCCTGGTGTGCGCAGTATTGACATCCCTGTATTAGACCAAGTGATAGAAGAACTTGGGGGTTTTCCCTTAATTATTAAAGAAGCGTATGGTTCGTTTGGAGAACAAGTTTATTTAATTGATTCTAAACGAGAATTACAAGACAAGATTAATTCGATAGAAGATAGACCGATTTTATTCCAACAATTCATTTCCACGAGTTATGGAAAGGATGTCCGCTTAAACGTTGTCGGTGACGAGGTTGTCGCATCGATGCTGCGACAGTCAAGTGGTGATTTTCGTGCCAACGTATCCGTAGGTGGTACCATGCAAGTTTATCAGCCATCTCACTACGAAAAACAGCTCGCAATAGCGGCAACAAAGGCGATTGGAGCTGATTTTGCAGGCATTGACTTATTGTTTGGTGAAAACGGACCAGTTATTTGTGAAATTAATTCTAATGCGCACATTAGAAATATTTATGAATGTACTGGCGTTAATGTTGCGGATTTTATGATCAAGTATGTAGTGGAAAAACTTGGAGAGGGAGAATAGTTTTGAAGGTAGGATGGTTAATTTACAAACAGGAAGATGCCGTTAAAAATATGTCCTTCATCGACTGGTTTATAGATGAATGCAAGCAGCAAGAACTAAAGCTTGTCCTCGTTTACAGAGAGCACTTGGATATTGGTGTTTATAACGGAAAGTTAGCTCTGCACCAAAACAATCTGGAGTGTAAACCACCTGATTTCGCAGTAATACGGACAATCGATCCATTACTGAGCCAACATCTCGAGCTGATGAACGTTCCTGTGTTTAACTCGTCTGCTGTATCGATGATGTGTAATCATAAAGCAAACACCCACCAAGCATTAGCTCAACTCCAGATTCCAATGGTCGATACAGTTTTCCTAAAGAAAGATCTGCTTCCTAGTAAGCCGCCACTTTCCTTACCCGTTGTAATGAAAGCTGCAACAGGTCGTGGTGGCAACCAAGTTACAATGATACACACACAGACTGCCTGGGAACAATTCAGCAAGCACACCTACGCTGATGATGTAGTTGTTCAAGCTTGTAATGTGCAACTTGGGAAGGATGTACGAGTTTTTGTAGTAGGAAAAACTATTGTCGGGGCAGTGCTTCGCGAAAGCACTACAGATTTTCGTGCCAATTTTACACTCGGTGGAACGGCGAAATGGTATGAATTGAATCAAGTAGAACTCACACTTGTCCAATCAGTTGTCGATTATTTTGATTTCGGAATGGTTGGGATCGATTTTTTATTTGATTATGACGGTAATTTACTTTTCAATGAAATAGAGGATGTTGTAGGCAGTAGAACGTTGAGTGAGGTTAGTAATGTAAATATTATTAAGCTTTATGTAGCTTGGATAAAGGAAAGGATCTAACCCCAAATAACAGTGACTCTTTACGGATTGTATTAGCTAGAATTCTATATTTACTAAAATTATTATTCCCTACTATCGTTAAAAGACGGTCTGCAAATAGTGTAGGAATAGTTATAAAACCTGCATTCATATTCAGGAAAGATTGACAAGATAAGATGGATTGTTCGTAACACAAAATATTGAAATGAATACAAAAAGGGAGCATAAGCCATTTGCTTATGCTCCTTAGCTATTTTATGTTTGTAATTCCTTCATTCTCGCTTCTACCTTCGCTCGTTTATCCATATAATCCTTTTGCTTCTGTCTTTCTTCTTCAACTACTTTTTCTGGTGCTTTACTTACGAATCCTTGGTTGGATAGCTTCTTTTCTACAAGTTCGACTTCTTTTGTCCATTTATCCAATTCCTTTTGCAAGCGAGCAACTTCTTTGTCAACATCAATTAAGCCTTCCAATGGTAAATACAGCTCCGCTCCAGTAATAACCGCTGACATCGCTTTTTCAGGTGCAATGACTTTGGTAGCAATCGTTAGTTCACTTGGATTACAGAAGCGTTCTAAATAGTGTCTGTTCGCTTCTAACTGGCTAACGATCGTGTCATTTTCTGCTTGAATGAGCAATTGAATTTGTTTCGACATTGGCGTGTCAACTTCAGCACGAATGTTACGTACAGAGCGAATGATTGCTACTAAACGCTTCATTTCATCTGCTGCTGTTGCATCGTGCAAGTCGTTACGCGCTTCTGGCCAAGCTGCTTGTGTAATCGATGCACCTTGATGTGGTAACTGCTGCCAAATTTCCTCTGTGACAAATGGCATAAACGGATGTAACATTCGCATGATTTGATCAAGTACATAAGCTAAAACGGATCTTGTTGTCTGTTTTGCTTCTTCGTTTTCACCGTAAAGTGGAAGTTTCGCCATTTCAATGTACCAGTCACAGAAATCATCCCAAATAAAGTTGTATAAATGTCTGCCCGCTTCACCAAACTCGTATTTATCGGCATTTTTTGTTACAAGCTCAATCGTTTCGTTTAATCTTGTTAAAATCCATTTATCCGCAACTGATTTTTCACCAGATAGATCGATATCTTCATATTTCATATCTCCAAGGTTCATTAGTGTAAAACGAGAAGCATTCCAAATCTTGTTGATAAAATTCCACGTTGATTCTACTTTTTCCCACTGGAAACGTAAATCCTGACCTGATGTCGAACCTGTTGATAGGAAATATCTTAGCGAATCTGCGCCGTACTTTTCAACAACATCCATCGGGTCAATTCCATTACCAAGTGATTTACTCATTTTACGACCATCTGCGTCACGAACAAGTCCGTGAATAAGCACGTCTTTGAATGGACGTTGACCGGTAAACTCAAGGGATTGGAAAATCATACGTGATACCCAGAAGCCGATAATGTCATAGCCCGTTACGAGTACATTTGTCGGAAAATAACGCTTATAATCTTCTGCTTCTGTATCCGGCCACCCCATTGTCGAAAACGGCCATAGTGCCGATGAGAACCACGTGTCTAACACATCATTGTCTTGAGACCAATTTTCTGGATCTGTTGGGGCTTCTTTACCAACATGAATTTCACCTGTTTCATTATGATACCAAGCTGGTATTCGGTGTCCCCACCATAACTGTCTAGAAATACACCAGTCACGTGTGTTTTCCATCCAATGTAAATATGGATGCTCAAAGCGCTCTGGTACAAACGTTACTTTTTCATCATCAGATTTCTTTTGTAACGCAATTGCTTCATCTGCTAACGGCTGCATCTTAACGAACCATTGTGTAGATAAATACGGTTCAACGACAGCGCCACTGCGCTCAGAATGTCCAACAGAATGCATATGATCTTCAATTTTGAAAAGAATGCCTTCTTCTTGCAAGTCTTTGACAAGCTGTTTACGACACTCAAACCGGTCCATACCTGTGTATTTTGCTGCTTTTTCATTCATCGTGCCATCTTCGTTCATAACAAGAATGCGTTGCAAGTTATGACGGTTACCAATTTCAAAGTCATTCGGGTCGTGTGCTGGTGTAATTTTAACCGCACCAGAACCAAATTCCATATCAACATAGTCATCCGCAACAATCTCAATTTCGCGACCAACAATTGGCAATATAAGCGTTTTTCCAATTAGGTGTTTGTAGCGGTCATCTTCAGGGTGTACAGCAACTGCTGTATCTCCTAGCATTGTTTCCGGACGAGTCGTAGCAATTTCGATATGACCGGAGCCATCTTTTAACGGATACTTCATATGATAGAAATGACCTTGAATTTCCTCGTGAATAACCTCGATATCAGAAAGTGCTGTTTTTGTTTTCGGATCCCAGTTAATAATATATTCACCGCGGTAAATCAAACCTTTTTCATAAAGCTGAACAAACACTTCTTTAACCGCTTCGGAGAGCCCCTCATCTAAGGTAAATCGTTCTCTTGAATAATCAAGTCCAAGTCCAAGGTTTTCCCACTGCTTACGAATGAAATCCGCATATTCTTCTTTCCAACCCCACGCTTGCTCAAGAAATTTTTCACGCCCCAAATCATGGCGACTTTGCCCTTGCTCACGTAGCTTTGCTTCTACCTTCGCCTGTGTTGCGATACCGGCATGGTCCATACCTGGTAACCATAAAACGTCATAGCCTTGCATCCGTTTCATCCGGCTAATAATGTCCTGCAATGTTGTATCCCAAGCATGGCCAAGGTGCAGTTTACCAGTTACGTTTGGCGGCGGGATTACGATTGTAAAAGGTTGTTTGTTGTCGTCTTGTGTTGCTTCAAAAAATTTACCGTCAACCCAAAACTTATAACGGTCCTGTTCTACTGCCGTAGGATCATATTTCGGTGGCAAGGATACTTCTTTATTTTGTTCCAAACCAATTTCCTCCTTCAAAAAAACACTGTGATAAGATAAAAGCAGAAAAACAAAAAAATCCCATCATCCAAAAAAGGACGAAAAGGATTTATTTTCCGTGGTACCACCTTTGTTTATAGAAAAATACATATCTATACACTTCATTCAGGTAACGGCTCTGCACCGGCTTCTTCTACTATCGTTCAAAGAAGCAGCATCCAAGGCGACATTCCAAAGCAATCATCCTAGGAAATCTTTCAGCAATACGATTTCCCTCTCTACAAGCATTCACTTTGTACTCTTCCTTATCACAGCTTTTATTCGTGTTATTTTATATAATAGCTATTTTATCCAAAATAACACAAATAAGTCAACACCGAAATACTTTTTTATGCACAAATAGGCAAGGCTCTAACATACAATACACCAAAAGAAGATAAAGAGGTGAAATCATGGCACGTTTCTATCGATATCGGCTTCCACCTTGGTGTAGAACCTGGCTGCTCATTATTGAAAGAGCCTTGTTACCTATTTTGATATTCCAACTATGCCGTACATTATTTTTCCCGACAACTTTTGATGTTCTATTGTTAGGTTTTCTTGTCGGCTTATTTACTGCGTTTTATTTACAATGGATTTAGTCATCTTCAGCTGCCTGTTGTAACGCTAGTCTTCTTTCATATAAGTAATGCTGCATGGATAACCCGTGCATCAATCGTCTATATGATTGCTCCAGTGAGCGAATTTGAAATGGTTGTGCCTTTTTGGCATTCTTCTTTTCATAGCTTTCAATTACAGATAAATAGGAAGAAGGATACAACAAATAGATCGCCAGCAAACTTTTCTCGCTTGATGCTAGTGGATTATATTTTTCATATATTGGAAATGCATTAATCAGTTGATCCATATAACTGTCGTGATACTGAAAAGCATGATAGTAATAAATGGCTAAATCCGTCATTGAATTTCCAAAAAAAGATCGTTCCCAATTTATAAAATACGTTTGACTATTTTGATAGACCATATGCGTGGTCCTTAAGTTACCATGGCACATACAGGAGTATAATAATTTGTCCTCGGTAACATCTTCCAAATAATAGTCATACCAATCGTCCAGCTCGGAAAAGACTTGCTCTAAATCACGAAATTGCATACACACGCGTAATTCGAACGGGGACATGAAACGTCTCCGTTCGTACTTTTCCACGTAAGATAGCAACTTTCTGCGCAATTGTGCTAGTTGATTTTTCTCATTATCAATCAGCTTCTCAATATCCTTCACATCAATTTTTTGTTCGTTTTTTGTCTGTTTGTGAATTTTGGCGATGGAGGCATAAAACGATTCAATTTCATGCTCCGGCTCATCTGATTCTATTTGTTGTTTCCACGGGGAAAGATAATAAATTTCCTGTTGATCTTGAACAAAAATACCCCTATTGTTCGTCATATAAATTGGCACAATAGCGGACAATTGCTGTTGGCTAGCTGTTTGATATACATGTTTCCATTGATTAATATTTGTATCCTTTAAACGAGAGCGCTTCAAGGCAAAGGAATATTGTGAGCTTTGGACTTGGTACAACCGATTAGTTATTTGTCTAACCTCTGTTGGCGCTAATTGATACGCTTGTAAAACCTTATATATAGTTTCCATCATTCTCACTCCACTGCTTTTAAACTTTATCGTAAAGAGTTTGTTCAAAACGTACTTAAAGTACTCTTAAATAAAATCCCTTGTCACTTTAAAAAATGTGTCAAGGGATTGATTTCGAACATTATCGTTTAGCGTGTGAATGGACTGGAATATATAATATTTGCCCTGCTGCTATACTGTCATCTTCGAGTCTATTTGTCCTAGTTATGTGGAATGGGGAGACATCATACTTTTCAGCAAGTGATTCTAACGTATCCTGTTCTTGAACAATACACATTTTCATACTTGAGTAACGTTCCTCTTTATCTTCAAAAATATTTAGTAGATATGTTGTATCGTCTTTGGTACGCTCTTCTTTTTGTCCATCAAGATTATCATCGTCTTCCTGATAATAAGCATTATTATCATATCCATGGATGGAAACTACATCTTTTTTCTTTGTTCCACTTTCAATACTAGACGATTCTTCGATATCTGCCTCATCTTTAATTACTACTTGAGGCTTTGCAAAAAATTCGGCAAAGCTTTGCGATTTTTTCTTCTTTTTTGATTTTTCTTTTTCGGCAGGTTTTTCTACACTTTCTTCTTGTTCCTCACTTGCAACTACTTCTTCTCTATCTGTTTCCTGTTCTGGCTCTACCTCTAGTTCTGGTTCATCTCTAGCGATAGCATCTTCGAACGGTTTTCTCGCCTCTTCTTTCTCTTCCTCAGGCTCTGCCTTTTCTTTGACATCGAAAGAGAAAGATTCACCAGCTGGAGGGGGAGGGGGCTCGATAGGAGATGACTCCATTGGATAATCGTACGTATCTGGCTCTACAACTTCTTCACGATCAACTTCCAAACTACCGCCTGGTGTTTGATACTTATCCTCTTTCACACCATGAATGGAAACCGACGCATTTAAAAGCAGCTGGCTGTTCTCTGGCAGTTCATAATCGAATGAGTCAATACCTACCAAAATATCATCCGTCGAATTAATCCGATATTTCGGGATCGATATTTCCACAGGAAAACTATGAAAAAACTCATTCACACCATCCTCATAGCTGTCCACTCGATCAATAAACCGCTGGGAAGGGTGGTCTCGAAATGACAACACCTGATCCTCTTCATCACTAGCTTCTTTTACTTGAAAATACTCCCCTTTTAATTCAATTACACCTCGAATCGATACAAAATCATCGAATTCTTGAATAGAAATCTCAGGCTCCAAAGAGATTCCCATTATCTCATCAACTTCCTGTCCTTTTTTAAACCATAAAGACTCGTTTAAATCAAAGTTAAACACTGACTTATCACCGTTAGTCAACACTAATTCCTCCCCTCAGAATCATCCGTAATCGAACATCACCCTCATGTTTAGATATATGAAATTTATTATGAAATATGCTTTAAAAAGCAAGAACGATAGAATGAGGGGATTATTAAAACGGGTAACTACTTTAATATGTAATTCAGGTGAGTCAATTTCATAATTACCTTATACAGCTATCTTCATCCATATATAGTTCGGATACGGTTAAATCCGACTATATATGGATGAAGATAGTTAAAAATCAGTATTATGAAATTGACTCAGTTATCAAGAAAAATCGTTTTAGTAGATCGTTAATTAAAGGCGTTTAGGATCTGGCAGGAAGGAAATCAGTCTTCAGTAAGTAGAATAGAAATTGAGCGGACATATAGGGGCTTATTTCTTCTAAAATTCCAATTATGACTATTAGCCGGCCATCAGCACCGTTATGTACTAATAATAGCCTACATTAGCAGTGATTGTATTCAAATAAGCGTACTGGTGGCCGCACAAAATTAAATACGCGTCATTTGTCACAGATAAGCGCGCTAGTGTCCGCCTAAAAACTCAACGGTTATAATTTCACATATCTGAGCAACCACCTCATCTTCATAGCACTACTGAGCCACCAAAAACTCACCAACCTATTCCCAGTATTCGAAATCATCCCAAGAACAAAAGCGCAGAGCGCCGGTTAGCGACGTACGGACTGGGACTGCGATTACTCGCCCCACCGAAAACATTTGGACTGAACCGCAGGAGATAAAGGAAACATGCCCCTGCATAAGGGGTATGTCGACGTTGGACGACAAGTCCGCATTTAGTCGACCTTCTATAAAACCTCTCAGATTCTTGGCCTAGGAGAATCTGGCTTACGCCAGTTATCTAAAA
>NZ_JBJGXI010000071.1:0-19244 GCF_045635475.1 Radiobacillus sp. PE A8.2
AAGCCTTTTTTAAATCATCAAATTCAAGCAACCAATTTGCAAAGTTCGTGTTGATATCGGTCATTCTTTTGTACATACGGACCTTTGATTGAGTTGGCTTCAATAGTTCGAGTTTTAACGAGATTGTCGGCATTTTTTCTTCACCTCCTGACTATATTTTACCAAAGGGAACATGCGTTTGTCTTGCGATCTAATTTTTAATTTCAAAAAACAGCGATTCATCCCACATCTGAAGAAGTGGGCTTTCTCGCTCTTAAGTTCTGTAAGACAAATTTATATGGAAGGTATTGCAACAGGAGATGCAACATTTGAGACAAGTGCGCCAACATGGTATGAGTGGGATAAAGGACACTTATCTAGCTGCCGCTTAGTTGCAAATTATGAAAGGGATATCGCTGGGTGGTGTGCTTTACGTCCTGTATCAGGTCGCTCTGTCTATCGTGGTGTAGCTGAGTTGAGTATATATATTAGTTCGAAATACAGAGGAAATGGAATTGGAAAGTTACTACTAAGAAGATTAATAGAAGATAGCGAAAATCGTGGTATGTGGACGTTACAAGCGGGTGTATTTCCCGAAAATGTCGCGAGTATCAACCTTCATAAGCAAGCTGGGTTTAGAGAACTAGGGACAAGAGAACGAATTGGTAAAATGAATGGTGTGTGGCGAGATGTTATTATACTTGAAAGAAGAAGTAGCGTTGTAAATTAGGGTATAACACAGTTAAACCTATCTGGTACTAGATGTATTATAATAATCAGTTAACACAAACTAATTCGATTATAAAATCAAAAAATAAAGCTAGAGATTCATAAAAAAATGTAATATGATGTTAGAATCGGTTAATAAATAGAGTCAATTTCATAATTACCTTACACTGCTATTCATATGAATATGAATAGCTAAAAATCAATATTATGAAATTGACTAAAGTTAATTCCAAATTTACAGATAAAGTGAGAGAGATTATATGCTTCCAATAGATTTTAATTTTAGAATGCCTGCAGAATGGGAAAACCATAACAGGACAGTTATTTCATGGCCAGTGAAGGATTCGATGTGTTTTCCGGCTGACTATGAAACAGTAAGTAAGGGCTATGCAGAAATTATTCGCGCAATTGCTGAATTTGAACCTGTAACTGTGATCGTTAATTTATCAGAACTAGAAGCTATTCGCAATCGGTTTGATGAAGAAAATATAGAATTTCTTCCTTTTGAACACAATGATGCCTGGTTTCGTGATAACGGACCGACGATGATTGTAAATGACGAAGGGGAAGTTGCCGGTGTTAATTGGCACTTTAACGCCTGGGGTGGGAAATATGAACCATGGGATTTGGACGATCAAGTTGCCCCACAGTTGTTAAAGCATTATGGAATGAGGCAGTTTAATGCACCAATCGTCATGGAAGGCGGGTCTATTCATGTTGATGGTGAAGGCACGTTGATTACAACGGAAGAGTGTTTACTGAACGTCAATCGTAATCCGAATTGGAGCAAAGCACAAATTGAAGAAATATTAAAACAGTATTTGAATGTGAAAAAAATTATCTGGCTTAAACGGGGATTGAGTGGAGATGAAACGGATGGTCATGTTGATAATATTGCTTGTTTTGCAGCACCGGGTAAAATCATGTTACAAGTATGTGATGACCCAAATGATGAAAACTATGCAATTACACAAGAAAATCTGGCTATCCTAAACAATGAAACGGACTGCTTGGGAAGGAAGCTAGAGATCATACCAATCCAACAGCCTCCAAAACGGATCGACGATGGACAACGTCTAACATTAAGCTATCTAAATTTCTACTTTGTAAATGGTGGTATTATTTTACCTGTCTTTGGTGGGGAAGCGGAAGAAACGGATGCACTAGCTGTGAAGCTTTTGTCCGAATTTTATCCTGACAGACGAATTCGCACAGTAGACGGCATGGCAATTATTCGTGAAGGTGGCAATGTGCACTGTACAACCCAACAAATGGCTTCTGGAAAATAATTTAGAAGAAAGAGGCGATAACTGTGAGAAAAGTAAAAGTAGCAGCAACGCAAATGAGCTGTACGACGAATATAGATGAAAATATTGCAAAAGCAGACGCATTAGTAAGAGAAGCGGCAGAACAAGGCGCACAAATCATTCTGTTACAAGAATTATTTGAGACACCATATTTTTGTCAAAAGGAAAAAGCGGATTATTATGTTTATGCAACAGAATTAGAAAACAATAAAGCAATAAATCATTTTAAGCAGTTGGCTAAAGAGCTTCAAGTCGTGTTGCCAATTAGCTTTTATGAAAAAATGAATTATGCGAGGTACAATTCACTTGCTTTAATTGATGCAGATGGACAAGTACTAGGCAGATACCGTAAAAGTCATATTCCTGATGGACCAGGATATGAAGAGAAATTTTACTTTAATCCTGGTGATACAGGATTTAAAGTGTGGAATACACGTTACGGAAAAATTGGCGTAGGGATATGCTGGGACCAGTGGTATCCGGAGGCAGCAAGAAGTATGGCGTTAATGGGGGCAGAAATTCTACTATATCCGACCGCAATCGGTTCAGAGCCACAAGATAGCTCGATTGATTCTAAAGATCACTGGCAAACTTGTATGCTAGGGCATGCAGCTGCTAACCTAATGCCAGTGATTGCTTCAAACCGGATTGGATTAGAAGAAGACGAAGATTCTAGTATAACTTTCTATGGATCGTCTTTTATAGCTGGTCCACAAGGAAATAAGATCGTAGAAGCAGGGCGTACAGAGCAAGCCGTCTTAGTTACTGAGTTTGATCTAGATGCGCTAGACACACAACGTATAGAATGGGGAATTTTTAGAGATCGCAGACCTGATTTATATAAGGTAATATCGACTTATGATGGCAATACGACACTGTAGTATCTATTTTGTGTGCGAAAAAGCCTGCCCCGAGTGTTTACTTCGGGGCAGGCTTTTCATATTAATCAATATTAAGCGTTTCATCAAATTCTTCCATTTCGGGATCTTTCTTTAAGGAATTAATATGAAATGGGTTAGTGATACTTTTGTTTTTCTCCGTCCGAATTGCTACTTGCTTTCCGATAGAATCCGATATAATACCTTCCTTCTCTCCATCAAAATGCGGGTCTGTTTCACGATAATCTTGATTATCTGTCATCAGATTCACCTTCTAATGTTAGGATGCATTAAATGTGATAACTAATCCATTCAACTCCGAGCAACTCAACTACTCTTTCGGTCGCCATTCGCCAATAAATTCAATCTCATCATATGTATAATAATCCTCTAGAATATTTTCCTGATCATCAATAAACAGTTCATCTGCAACAGCGGATGCAAGTTTTGGAATAGCAAAACGCAATCCCGAAAGTGCAGAGGCAGAAAGGCCACAACTAATTAGTGCAGAATAATTAAAAGCAAAAAGGCCGTGTAATAGCTTCTTTCCTTGTTCATCTTGACTTGAGAAAGCAAAACCAGGGCTCAGGTATGGATGTGCATCTACGACAGAATTTGCTACTTCATTTGGTGCATTGTAGTAATCACTCCAGCGAGCAATATAACTTTCAACCAGTTTCAATTCCGGTCGCAGTGAAGGTTCCGTAAGTAGACCTGTACTAATAATCAGAAAATCAAATGTAAAATTGCCTTGTGGCGTTGTTACCAGTGCACCTTCAGCAGTTTCTTTCACATCTAGCCATGGTGCAGCTAAGTGCAATCGAAATCCAGGCCATGCAGATGCCCGTCCGAACGTGTCATTCGTGGGTGGTTGGTTGTGCTTGAAAAAATGTGAAATAGCAGCATATTTATCTTCATCCGATAGAGCGTGGAATCGTTCAATAATTCCTGATAATTCCATCTGTCGGATCGGATTAATCCGCGGCATCTCCTTACGACGGACAAAAACATGTGCTTCTGCTACCCCTTCAGATAAGGCATAATTGGCGTTATCATAAGCGGACGCTCCACCACCTAACACCGCCACTTTTTTATTTTTTAGTGCATCAAAGTCAATTTCTTCAGATGTATGGGCATATAAAGTACGTGGTAAATTTTTTGTGACTAGATCCGGTACGTGCCACTCACCGCCACCTTGAATGCCTGTTGCTAAAATTACCTTGCGCGCAATTATCGTGTCTGAAGGTGCACCTTGGCCCTCAATATGTAATCGATGAAGTCCTTCTTCTAACGGATCAACTAGATTTAGCTTCACCTCATTGAGGACAGGAAGGTTCAAGATGTTCCGATACCAACGCAAGTAATTCATCCATTCACCACGTGGAATCTTATCAAGATCTTCCCAACCACTTTCACCGAATTGTGCTTCCCACCATGAGCGGAAGGTGAGAGATGGAACGCCAAGGTCGATGGAGGTTAAATGCTTGGGAGTGCGCAACGTCACCATTCGTGCATACGTTTCCCAAGGCCCTTCATAGCCCTCCCGATTTTCATCTATGATGAGGATATTCGATACACGTTCACGCATAAGGCCGAATGCTGCACCTAAACCGCTTTGCCCACCTCCGATGATCACAACATCATAGACATGCCCTTCAGAATGCTGCAGTGGACGAACCCAGTCTGAGCTTCTAAAGTTGATATAAGATAGATCAGTTTTTACACGTGCATTGAGTTTCTCTAAGCTCATAATAGTTCATTCCTTTCAGGTTGCTATTAATAGACAAAATCTACGAACCTCCCAGAATCTTTCTCAAAGGAGTTCGATCTGTATTTTTTTAGACTGTTTATGGAAGATTGTTGTTATTGCACAAAATAGCTAATATCCGGCGTAACTTGGAGATTGCTTGCCACGCTGCGGAAATGCCCTTCGCTTTCCGCTGGTAGCTAGTGAGTCTCCCTCGAACTCATGTTTGTGGCGTCTCACTTAGGCCCGCGGCAAGCGACTGCCTGGAGCGAAAGTCACGAGTAGTACGTTAAGTCGTGTGTTTTCATTCAATTATGAAGTTTACAAAGCAACAAACTTTTATATAAGAGTCTTTATTTATGAAGTAATCAAATGCTTATATTAAAAATTTTACCATTTCCACTATCAAAATGGGATGTTTATTTTGTCTAAATTTTCAGTATTTGTTTGTTCACTATAGCTAGTATGATTGTTTCTATTCATATATATATATTTAAGCGAAAAAAGGGGAGTGTATCAGATTTGACACATTCCCACTTCGATAACTAAATTAGCGCCCACTAATTTTATTTTTGCCGCTCTGTTTATTCTCAATCGAACTATCGGTTATTTTTTTTAGTGTGCTGCTATTGTTATTTGAGGTGTTTTTAGGGGCAACTTTTTGTTCAGTTGTGGAATTGCTTGTTTCAGTATTGCCGTTCGTGGTATTACCTTTAACTAAATTCTGAAAGAACTTCATCGGTTTTACTTGGCTATATACACCACTTGCTGTTAGACCAATTACTAAAGCAGTTAAAATCTTATTCAGGAGGGATGGTGGTATAAATACTAAAATAAACGCTATTCCTATTGCTAATAAAGCCCGAAATCGTGTAGGGAGTTTAATCGCATTACCGAGGACGGTAACCAACGCAGCAACAATTGCAGAAATGGTTGCTAAATTGGCAGGATCTAATTGATTAACATCAATCATCTATAATCCTCCTTTTTCAGTTTGTTAATATCATATGTTGATAATGGCATATCGTAATAGTTGAAATGCCTATTAGTACAGTATTTTGAAAACAAAATGCTTTACCTAAAAAGGGAGTAGAAAATGATGATTCTTTCACTAGGGGATTTGAGGAATATTCGGAGAGATCTATTACTAATTTTACCTGATAGGAACTTTGTTGTTAGCATAGCAAAGGTTATAAATCTAAGTATCTTGGTCAACGTGACTGATTATGTAAATAGTTAGCCCAATTGCGAAGATCTTTGTGATTATCTCTGTATACTGACCCGCGGAGGTATTTATGAACGAAGATGCTTTTGGATTAAGGTTCATCGGAACACTGCTAACATTTGCAAGGTTTATCGCTCTGAATAAATTGTTTTAGAGGAAGACAGGCTGATTTGATTAGCATAGCTTAATTTCTTAAGTGTCATTTTAAAATAATAAATTCCTAAATTTTATTTGAAATAGTTATGGTTGTGTAGTTAGGATTTATTTCTATAAAAGAAGCTAGTAGCTGTATAGATGACCAAGATACACAAATCAATCACATATATTATTTTCCATATATAACTCATGATATTAAATAGGGGGTTGGTGTAATAGCCTTGATGTGGATAGTTAACCCATTCATGAAACAAAAACAATTGGATGTTGGGCAAGCCGGGTGTTACATCAATTCGATACCAAATAATGTGAAGCAGAAAAAATACAGTCGTATGGATGGCAAAAAGTATAAGGCGATAAGTTATTTCAGAAATAAGGGAAGAACACTGTGTTCGATGTAGGTGTATATATCTTTTTTTCATTAACACATCCAATCGTTTAAAATCGGAACGGCCAATAGTACTTGCGTAAATAATAAATAAAATCATGAACACTTGAAAGAAGGAAACAGAACCGGTGAAATAATAATCGATACAGACCAAAAAGGCCTGAAATAGATTAATAATAATAATCTGAAACAGGAAAAGGTTGCTTACTTGATTCATTAGGAGCTTGTACCTTGTTATAAAAAAAAATAATAAAAAGACCCACATTAATCCTTCAGAAACAGCAAAAAATATCCACTCATTTTTATATAAAAAAGTTAGCAGACTAACAACTCCCTCCATTACTACTAAAATGTATGTCCAATTGGTAAAAATATGTGAATTAGATTGAATAATTGCGTCCTTTAAAGGGATGATAACAACTGTGAAATATTTAATTACACTATTCATGCTGTTGTTTTTGTTTGTTTTTCCGCATATTACGAGTGCGGAAGAAATGGTAACTGTACAATTAGTAAACTATGTAGAAGATACCTCGTCACTTCATTTTGAACTTGAGGGTTCATTTTTCACACTTGATCCAACGGTGGCGTTAAAAGAAGGAGTAAGGTATACACTAAGCGTTGTAGATGGTTCGCTTATTTTGGAAGGGAACAACGAAACCTTTAACCTTGATCAGTCTTTTATTCTAGTCCCTGAGACCTATAACAAAAATCACTTAATACACATTGATGATCGTCCGTATTTAGGTGCAATGGAATGGAGAATCGAGGATAATGAGTACCTTCGTCCTGTTAATCAATTACCACTGGAGGATTATTTGAAGGGAGTAGTTCCTTTTGAGGTTTACCCAAGCTGGGGACTAGAGACCCTGAAAGCACAAGCGGTTGCTGCAAGAACGTATGCAGCATCACATTTGCGTGAAGAAATAGACGACACGATAAGCTATCAAGTTTATGGAGGTTATACCTGGAGTGAAGCAACAACCAGGGCTGTAGAAGAAACAAAAGGTAAAGTAATTACCTTTGATAACAAATTGATAAGTGCCTTTTATTCGGCGAGCAATGGTGGTGTAACAGAAAACAATACACATGTTTGGGGAGGAGAAGCAAAGTCTTACTTTCCTATTAAGCAAGATCCCTATGATCCCATTCATCCTTGGGAATTTATTTTACATCAAACGCAAATAGACATGGAGGAAATTAATTGGGAGGACCCTAATTGGTGGGACAAAATAGAGGAGAAAGATCTAGAAATCACAACATCAATTAAGAAAAGATTAGTCAAAAACGGTTACCCTGGCGATTTAAAAATTCTATCTATTCCTGAATTTAAAGTGGACAATGATCGTCTAGAATCGCAGCGAAGCGTTAAAGGCTCAATTACTATCGAATTTTTTCAAAGAATAATCGATGGGACTGTGTTGTTTCGCCAGCTAAAGTTAGAAGATGTTGATCTTAATCAAATTCGACCTCTTATTGGAGGCAATCAATTTAAAAGCTATTTAATTGATTCACTGGAAGCATCAAAAGGTGTCTATAAAGTGAAGGGGAGAGGCTATGGTCACGGTGTTGGCATGAGTCAGTGGGGAGCTAATTTCATGGGTGAACAAGGCAAATCCTATCAAGATATAATTGAGTTTTATTTCCCTGGAACAACTATTACTACTTTTACGGAGTGAAAAAACAACGAACAGTATGCGTACACTGTTCGTTGTTTTTTAAAATTATCTAGTTGCCACAATTGATTTTGTTTTATATAACCAAGAGCCAAGTACATAGGAAACAATGCCCCAGATTACCAGGATGCCTACACCGATCCAAAACGAGCTGGAAATGATTCCTGTTGAGTAAACCATACTATCTCGTAACCCCTGAGCAAAATAGGTGAGCGGAAGCACATGAGAAACTGGTTGTAACCATTCCGGCATCGTTTCGATTGGAAAGAACACACCACTTAAGAACATCATCAAAAAACTGACGATGTTTGCCACACCCATATATGCTTCAGTTGTTTTGCTGAAAGCAGAAATAAAATATCCTAACGCATTAAAAGAAAGTGCACCTAATAAAAAGACAATCAATAGACTGAGAAAATCTATGTATAGATTTGCCCCAAAGATGAATACGCCGATAAGTGATAAAATAACAATCTGAATGACACTGAACACCATCCGCATAACCATATCACTAATGCCAAAAATACTCATTTTAGCAGGTGTCATACGAAGGCGCTTAATGAGTCCTTTACGACGCATTTCAACGAGGTCCACCATGCCAAACAGACCGCCCTGGGCAATGGCTAGCGCAATCATGCCAGTTAGCAAGAAATCTGTATAATCGAGATCATTGTTACCTGAGGTCATCGATTCAAACTGTAAATCGTAGGTGGGAGTTGCACCTGCGGCATATAAATTCGCCTGTTGAACGAATTTATCAAGCATACCGGAAATCGCTTGTGTAGTTGCACTTTGTTCATCTTCTTTGTTAACGACAAAGATTAATGATGTAGCATCTGCTGTCTCTGGAAGAATGATGGCGGCATTCACTTCTCCATCCATTACCCACATATCCGCTTGTTCACGACTAACAGGCTGATCCGTTTTTACTTCAAGCACGGGTAGCTGATCGATTTGTGCTAATAGCATTTCTGATGTTTCATTTGGATTTTCATCTACGATCGCAACTTCTGCACGAAACTCCTCATTTGAGCTACCGCTGAAAATAACCATAAAAATGACCATTAGTATGACAGGGAAAAAGATCCCCCAAAACCAAGCTTGCCTTTCGCGAAGCGTCATCTTTAATTGAGCAAGAAACATTTGTTGAAATTGTTTGATATTGTTCATCTTTAATCCCTCCATTCCTTACCAGTGAATGCTATAAACACATCTTCTAGACTCATTTCATGGATAGATACCTGTTCCACATGGTAATTTTTATCTTTTGTGAAACCGAACAATTCATATAAGGTATCTTCCGGCTTTGTTGTCCAGATTTTAAGTGCTGCGCCATTACGTTCAGTAGTGGTAACGGATGGAATCTTTTTAATGAAAAGATCCGCTTCTTCTGCAGCAAATTCTCCATCAAGGAATGATAATCTTACTTCTCTTTCTTTCGTTAACCTTTCAATTAACGCAGCAGGGGTTTCCAAGGTTACTATTTTACCTTGGTCGACAATACAAACCCGATCACTTAATTTCTCGGCTTCTTCCATATAATGTGTAGTTAGTATGGTGGTTTTACCTAGTTGTTTTAATTGTAGAATAATATCCCATATATTGCGGCGCGCTTGAGGATCTAGTCCTGTTGTAGGTTCATCAAGAAAAATGATTTCGGGGTTACTGATCATAGCAAGGCCAATCGCAAGACGTTGACGCTGTCCGCCAGATAACTTTTTCACTTGGTTTTTTCGATGTTCGGTAAGATTAACTAACTTTAAGATTTCTTCTGTCGGTTGTGCTTTTTTGTAGAAGGTTGCAAATAGGTTCAAATTCTCTTCTGGAGTTAACAAATCAAACATCGCACTGGATTGAGGCTGTACACCTATTTTCATTTTGATATCATCCGCATCTTTCTCCCAGGTCAAGCCTCCAAAGTGAATCGAACCTTGATCTGGAGAAACTAATCCTTCAATCATTTCCAGCATTGTTGTCTTTCCAGCACCATTTGGTCCGATAATGGTGAATACTTCGCCAGCTTGTACTGAGAAGCTAATATCCTTTACAGCATGAATGGAACCGAACGATTTCTTTAATTGTTTTACTTCTAAAACCGTCATATTTTATCCTCGCTTTCATGGCAACATTTAGACATATCAATTGTACATTATATTGCAAAATATGGTTACGCAAATTTAAAAAAATTACAAATTACTTTAAAAGTTTAAATTAAAAAAGCTTGTACGAGAAGTGTACAAGCTGGATAGCAAATTTATTTGAAAATCCCAAATGGTTTTCCAACAGGAAGCGTTACTTTACCAAAGTGTGTGTTTAGCACACTTGCTGCGGAACCATAGAAACTAAATATCGCAATTAGTAGTTCAGATACTGCCGCAACCATGTGCATCACTTCGGGTAGGATGCCAAGTGTCGACAGTGAAAGACCGATGAACAAGAAGTCAATGAGTACAAAAATAATGAATAGCACCTTATGAGTTTCCATCGCACCGACAGTGATAAATAAGCTGAAAATTAAGTATCCAATATAAGCAATGCCTAATTGTTTCACATCAACTGCAGCCGCAGCCGCTTCGCCGAATACGCCAAATTGTATTAACCAAGATGTTCCTACTCCGAGACAGAATAATCCAAACGCTCCAAAAGCTGTGGTTCCGAACGTGTTATTATGCTTCGCGTCAAGCAAACTTGCAATTAGTTGTGCAATTCCACCGAGGAAAATTGCCAAGGAAGAACGAAAGAGACCCCATCTGTCCAGCCAAGTTTAGCGGAGGACGCGACTAGGGTTACCATTGCTAAGCCGAATAGTCCAAAAGCAGAAGGGTCTGCAGTAGCAATTTTTACTTGTTGTACAGTTTCTGTTTGATTCATGCTGAAACCTCCTAATAAACATACTTGTCTAATTTACAGAAAAAGATGAACCGTTTCAATGGAAATATATTCTATAATAAATGTAGTGTTATTTTTCGTGTTTAATCGGTGGAATTTGCACATTATTTTCATCTCGAAGACAAATATGTAACTCCTGCCTATCATTAATAGAAGCAAAGAAAATATCGTTAATATTATGAACTCCGTGAGCAACTATTTGCTGTTGTAACCATACTTCATTTAAACTAAAGTAACTTAGCACATTGTTGTAAATTTTCCCTTCTGCGACTAACGGAAAAGAAATGCTTGATCTTGTTTTTTGGATATTCATATCTTCTAGCGTGACTGTATTTTTTAGTGGTTTCTTAAGTACACTAAGAGATCCATTTGCCTCAATAATTGCGGTTTCAACATCATTTATATCAAACACATTTTTTTCGCGAAGCATTTGAATGATGTTATCGATAGAATAACGAATCTTTCTCAAGTTTTTATCTAATAACTTCCCATTTTGAATAACAATTGTTGGTTCGAAGGTAATGAACTGATCTATTTTTCTGCTCTTTATCTTCCATTTAGCAACTACCCTTTGAAGCACTCCGAGTGCAATAATTGCGAATGCTGTTGGAAGATGTTCAATGTTTGGGTCTGCGATATCTGCTCCAACCACTGCTCCTAGCGTTACTACAATTAAAAAATCAAAAACGGGTAATTGTCCAATCGCCCGCTTTCCCATAAAAAGAGTGATGAATAATAGCAAAGGCAAAATAGTAACGATTCTTAGAAGTACAATTAACATATCTTTTAAAAAATCCATCACGTTTTTCACCCCTTAATAAGTAGTTGTAATGATTATTATTAGCATTCAACATATACCCATGCATGATAAGTAATAATAACTAAGCTTATAAAGATGCATTATACTTTGGAACGAATTGTATTTGCGTTACAATTAATATATCGCTTACATATTGAAGAAGAGGTGGTTACTTATGAAATATAGACGTTTAGGTACAACAGATTTAAAGGTTTCTGTTGTCGGAGTTGGTACATGGCAGTTTGGTGGTGACTGGGGCAAAGATTTCAAACAAGCTGAAGTTGACGCTATTTTAACTCAAGCAAAGGATTTAGGTATTAATTTAATCGATACAGCCGAATGTTATGGTCCTGATCATTTATCTGAAAGCTTTATCGGTGATTTTCTAGCACGTAATAATCGCCATGATTGGGTTTTAGCTTCTAAATTCGGTCACCATTGGCACACGAAGTGGAGCAATGCTTGGAGTGTTGATGACGTGCGTCAGCAATTGGAGGAGTCATTACGTGCATTAAAAACAGACTATATTGACCTATATCAATTTCACTCTGGATCAGATGAAGATTTTGACAATGATGATTTGTGGACAATGCTCGATAAGCAACTTCAAGCTGGTAAGATTCGTAATTTAGGCATTTCAATAGGAAGTAACAAAAATATTCACCAGACGGCACAAGCGACCAAAAGAAATGCTAAAGCAATTCAGGTTGTTTATAACCGTTTGGACCAAGCACCAGAAGCGGAAGTATTTCCTTCTTGTATCGAACAAGACCTTGGAGTGTTGGCAAGGGTTCCGCTCGCAAGTGGTTTCTTAAGTGGGAAGTACAAGCCAGGTGTTAAATTCGAAGACAAAGTTCGTAAACGCAGGGAGCAAGCAGATATTGATGAGCAATTAAAGGTTGTCGAACAGATTAAGCAAACAGAAGTTCCTGAAGGTGTAGAAATGGCACAATGGGCATTAGCCTGGTGCTTACAAAACCCAGCAGTAACCTGTGTTATCCCTGGCTGTAAGAGTCCAGAACAAGTTATTGCAAATGCGAAAGCTGCAGAGTTGGACATCGTTGCCGAAGATCACAGACTAGCTTGGTAAAATAATATAGATAAACAACAGATTAAAAAAGCCTAATTTCTAATCATCACATTAGAAATTAGGCTTTATCTAATTAAAATACTTTTGTCGTCCAATCCTCACAATTCCACACGTCTGTAACAACACCTTCATAAAATTCAGGTTCGTGGGAAATAAGCAAAACGCTTCCTTTGTATTCTGTTATCGCGCGTTTTAACTCATTTTTAGCATCTTGGTCAAGGTGGTTCGTAGGCTCATCGAGTACGAGTAAATTTGTTTCGTTATTAATTAATTTACATAAACGTACTTTTGCTTTTTCGCCACCACTTAGTACTTGGACCTTGCTTTCGATGTGCTTCCTTGTCAGACCGCATTTCGCTAAAGCAGAACGAACTTCCTGTTGTGTGAAGTGACGGAATTCTTCCCATATTTCTTCAAGACAGGTGTGTTGGCTTGAGGTCTTGAGCTCCTGTTCAAAGTAGCCAATATGCAAATGCTCACCTAATTCAACAGAACCTGATACCGGTTTAATTTCACCTAGAATGCTACGCAGCAGTGTTGTTTTTCCGATACCATTGGCACCAGATAGGGCAATTTTTTGTCCGCGTTCCATAGATAAATTAAGTGGTCTAGAAAGTGGCTCGTCATACCCGATTACAAGATCTGTTGTTTCAAACAAGTACTTACCTGGAGTACGTGCAAGCTGAAAATTAAAATGTGGCTTCGGCTTTTCTGCATCCAGTTCAATAACATCCATCTTATCAAGCTTCTTTTGACGAGACATGGCCATTCTACTCGTTGCAGCATTCGCTTTGTTTCTTGCGACAAAATCCTTCAAGTTCGCGATTTCTTTTTGCTGCTTCTTATAAGCAGAAACCTGTTGCTGTTTTTTCATCTCATACACACGTTGAAATTCTTCGTAATCTCCAGGATAACGATTTAATTGTTGGTTCTCCATATGATAAATTAAATTAACGACACTATTCAAAAATGGAATATCGTGTGAAACGAGAATAAATGCATGATCATAATTCAATAAGTAGTTTTTCAACCAGACGATGTGTTCCACGTCAAGATAGTTTGTCGGTTCATCGAGGATCAAAATATCGGGTTTTTCTAATAGCAACTTAGCGAGTAACACTTTTGTCCGTTGCCCACCGCTTAAATCATGGACATCACGGTCTAAGCCATAGTCTATCAAACCAAGTCCATTGGCAATTTCTTCTACCTTAGCATCAATCGTGTAGAAACCATTATTGGTAAGTGCGTCCTGCATTACTCCTGTTTCTTCAAGCAATGATTCTAATTCATCTGGACCGACCTCACCCATTTTAGCGAATAATTCATTCATTTCGGTTTCCATGTCGTACAAATATTGAAATGCTGTTCGTAATACATCGCGAATGGACATTCCTTGTTCTAACACAGAGTGCTGATCCAAGTAACCGACCCTCGTGCGCTTTGACCATTCTACTGTACCAGCATCAGGCTCTAATTTACCTGTAATAATATTCATGAAAGTTGATTTACCTTCACCATTGGCTCCAATTAGTCCAATATGCTCTCCTTGCAATAAACGAAAAGATACATCATCGAAGATTGCGCGATCTCCAAATCCGTGACTTAAATTTTTTACTGTTAATAAACTCATAATCCAAACACCTTTTCCTTTAAAAGTTATCCTTCCTCATTATATAGGGTATTATCAGAAAACGATAGTGGATATTAAAGGTTTAAAAAATGAATGTTTTACTTATTAAATTAAAAACGAACATTGCTAAATATAAATGTTATTTTGCAATTTATATATTGCAAAAAGTTAAATATAATATATAATAAAAGTAACGATATTATATGGAGGTGTTCATATGCCACGATGGGGTAAGAACAAACAAGTCGACGAACGTGTCACCAATCTGCAAAACAAAATATATAAAGAAATCCATATGATTGTGATGGTATTAAGCTTTGTATCCATCGGAGTTAAATCTTGGATATATGGAATCAATATTAACCTTGTAATAACTGAGCTTGTAATCATCGTTTTATCAGGGTTTTATTATATGATTCGGTCGTCCTATTTGGGTGTAATTACAGATGAAATTGAGCTGCATGATCGTCACCAGAAGATGAAGTTAAGCACAAAAAATATTGTGGTAGGTTTAATTTTAGGTGTTGTAATAGCGATTATTTTTGCAACCAATAGCGCGGTGAACTATGCAGATGATAATTTGCAGGCGATTTATTACTTCTTGCTCGTATTCTTCGTCTCCTTTATGTTTTATGTTCCTGTGTTTGCAGGTTTCCTAGGGTTAACATATCTGGCTGCTAAAAAGAAAAGTGAGCAAATTGTTCAACAGCAGTTAGGAGATGAAGATGCGAGGTGATCATGTACGATGAAAAATATTAAATTGAAAATGGCCAGAGTCGAACATGAATTATCTCAAGAAGAGCTAGCAAAAGTGGTGGGTGTTTCGAGACAAACGATTGGCTTAATAGAAGTAGGAAAGTATAATCCAAGTTTAAATTTATGCATCTCGATTTGTAAGACCTTGAATAAAACACTTGATCAATTATTTTGGGATGAATAAGTATCTTATATTAATGGAAGCTTACAGTGTTTAAGTCGATATTTTATATATATCACATAGAATCACGCAAAATGCTAACTCTATTAGTAAATAGGGGGTGCAACCAATGGATGAAAATAAAAACCAAAATATGCCTAAGTTCGATGATTTAGATGATCGGGTTATTGCTGAGGGAAGTCAACAGCCAGCGTTTTCAATGAAAACAAGCTTAGACCCTGAAGATCCAACCAAGGACAATCCATATTTTGATAATACGAAACAACATAGTAAGGAAGAAATAGAAAAGTTCAAGAAATTTTTTCAAGGACGTTGACCTGATTCAGTTTCATAATTACCTTATACAGCTATCCGTATCTATATACAGTTCAGACACGGGGTTATCCAACTATATATCGATGCGGATAGCTGGAATTGAAAATCAGAATTGTGAAATTGACTAAACCGAGTATAAAAGGAAAGTGAATGGGGGAGATATTACTCCCTCAAAAAACACCACCTAAGATAATTCATCTTCAAATTTCTCAAGTAATGCATTACAATCCATTTCACCGAGATTACCAACTTTACGCCTTCTCACCGAAAGTGATTGATTTTCTACCTCTTTATCTCCAACCACAATCATATATGGTACCTTTTGCATTTCAGTCTCACGAATCTTTAAACCAACCTTTTCTACCCGGTCATCCATTTCAACGCGAAATCCAGCATCCTCCAACTCGGATTTTATTTGTGCTGCATAGCTGTAATGTGCATCGGCAATCGGTAATATTCTTGCTTGAACTGGTGCTAACCAAAGCGGAAAATCACCTTGATAGTGCTCAATTAAAATTGCCATAAACCGCTCAATTGAACCATAAATAGCGCGGTGGATTATTATTGGGCGATGTGCTTGATTATCTTTCCCAATATACGTACAATCAAATTTTTCAGGCATTTGAAAGTCTAGTTGTACTGTTCCGCATTGCCAGCTTCGATTTAAAGAGTCAAGAATATGAAAATCGATCTTAGGTCCATAGAAGGCACCATCACCTTTATTAATTTTGTAGTCAATTCCTTTTTGTTTTAATACTGTTTCTAAAGCAGCTTCTGCTTGATCCCAAATTTCTGGTGAACCCATATGCTCATCAGGTCTAGTCGATAGTTCAACTTTATAGCTAAAACCAAATTTAGCGTAGAACGAATTAACTAGTTCAAGTACTTTTGCCATTTCTACTTCAATTTGATCCTGACGAACGAATAAGTGAGCATCATCTTGAGTAAAACTTCTCACCCGTAATAGCCCATTAAGTGAGCCTGATAGCTCATGACGATGCACGAGACCAAGTTCTGCAAATCGAAGCGGTAGTTCGCGATAGCTTCGTCTTTTGCTATTGAATATAAGTAAGGCACCAGGACAATTCATTGGTTTAATTGCATAATTTTGCTCATCCACATTTGAAAAATACATATTCTCATGATAATGATCCCAATGACCCGATTGTTCCCATAGCTCTTGCTTCATCATAATTGGTGTTTTAATTTCCTGGTATCCACTTCTCTGATGTTGTTCCTTCCAAAATTGTTCAAGTTGATTTCTTAGTGCCATTCCCTTTGGTAAGAAAAATGGCATGCCAGGGGCTTCCTCCATCGACATAAATAATTCTAACTGTTGACCTAGCTGTCTGTGATTGCTTATTTCTTTTACATTTGACATGATACTTCCTCCTATTTTTGAATATGAAAAAGCCGCATCATATCCCTATGACAGGGACGATGCGGCCGTGGTTCCACCCTAAATTTAGTAAAGCAAAATATACCTTACACTCTAAAAAGATAACGGTTTAACCCGGTTATGGATACTTATGTTCCCCATAAATGCTCCAAGGTGGTAAATCACTCCGGTTTCTTCAGGGCTCGCAGCCATGACCCTGTTCTCTGGAAAGAAAATAAGTAGTGATTCGTGTCCTTATCTACGCTTTAATTTACTATTTAATTCGATGTTTGTTGTCTGAAAATGAATTTTTAAAAACAAAAAGACCACACGCATCCCAATGTAAGGGACGAGTGTGGTCGTGGTTCCACCCAAATTTATAAAGCAAAAATCTACTTTACGCTCAAAAAAGATAACGGTTTTCCCGATTACGGATACTAATTTCCCCGTAATAGCTCTGAGGTGGTAAATCAGTCCATTCTCTTCAGGGCTTACAGCCGATGACCCTGATCTCTTGTAAGAAAATTGAAGAATGATTCGTGTCCTCTTCCTTGCTTTCATATATTGACATGATTATAGAGCAAGAGTGAATTTGATGTCAAGAGTAAATTTCAAAACTAGTTAGGAAGATTTAACTTAGAATAATGTTAATCGTGAAAAGTTCCGAATGATTGTTATGATATTGATTATAACAAAATTGCACGGCTGAATTATACAGGATAATGGCTTTTCATTACTTATCACATTTTGCGAAAATACTCATTCAATTTGTGTTTTTTCAATTAGTGGAAGGGTAGCATGAATGCTAGAGCGTAAACTGTCTGAAAAAGACGAACTCAGGTCAAAAGATTTATCTTAGGGGGGATGTTTACTGGTGCATCGTGAATTACTGGGTCACTGAATTAATAACAAACGAAAGGAATGTATTAATAGAGATTTTTAGTGCCTAGATTTGAATATTATCAAAAACAAAAAGGTTATAATCCATTGAAAAGCGAACATTGATTATGAAGATAATTTTACTAACCGAGGTGGTTTGATGATATTTCCGAAAGATTTAGGGGAAAACGTTCAATTGATTGAATTGTTTGATTTAGGTATGGAGCAACGAACCGGATCATACGTGTTACTAGAAGATGAAATAACTGTTATAGAAACAAGTGCGAGCCCATCTATTGCTTATCTACTAGAGGGCTTAGAATATTTAAACATTAGCCTAGCAGAGATAAAGTATATCGTTGTTACACACATACATCTTGATCACGCAGGAGGAGTCGGACTATTGCTTGAGAAATGTCCAAATGCGAAGGTTATTGTACATCCACGTGGGAAGCGTCACCTTATAGATCCAACACGATTAATTGCTGGCGCAAAAGCAGTCTATGGAAATCAATTTAATCGATTGTTTGATCCGATTTTGCCAGTTCCAGAAGAGCGATTACTCACAAAAGAGGATGGTGACATATTGCAAATAAGCAATAACCGTACACTTACCTTTTTCGATACACCTGGACACGCTAAACATCACTTTTCAATTTATGATTCTTACAGCAATGGCATATTTACGGGAGATACGATTGGCGTGTACTATCCTTATACAAAAGCGTATGGATTTGAATTTGTGCTTCCATCCACATCGCCAAACCAGTTTGATCCGAATGCAATGCTGGAATCAATAAATCGGATTGAAAGGCTAAATATGGCAAAAATATATTTTGGTCATTATGGCAAAAGTGACAACCCTTCCTACATCATCGAACAAATTCGGTACTGGTTACCTAAATTTGTAGAAGCTGGAGAAAAAGTGATTGAAGCAAATCCTTCCGAGTCTTTTGAAGCGAAAACAGCGTTATTAACCGATAAATTAAATAAGATGGTTAGAGCGTTCCTAAAAGACAAAGGTATTGATGATTCACATAATGTCTATAAACATATTCAAATAGATATGCCGATTTGCTCGATGGGAATTGTAGATTACCTTAGTAAATGACGAATTATAGTATCAACAAAACCCAGCATTTGGTCTCATTGATCAATAATTGCTGGGTTTTGTAATTAGTGGAGAATAACTATTAGCACTTGGTATTAAAACTTGGTATTATTTAATAAATAAAGTATAAT
>NZ_JBJGXI010000072.1:0-17875 GCF_045635475.1 Radiobacillus sp. PE A8.2
AAATTTTTCCGCTTTTTCTATTACTAAATTAATGTTCGAGATAAGTTGTTCTTTTTTAAAAACAGCACTTTCCTCATGATTGCCTTCGATTAATTCTTGTTGAGCATCGATAATTAACAAAACTTGTTTCAAATGATTTTCCCCTTTCATATTTAGGGGAATCGTTTTATTTAATTTGACGTATTCCCCTTAATGTTTTTAACGTTGATAAAATTTTTAATTGTCATAATATCTTCCTCCCACATTACATATTGTCCTCTAATTGAATTCCGAAATTTTCAGACAGTTAAATTTTACCACATTATAGTTGAATTGGCACTTAAGAAATAGAGTTTGTATAGACTATTAGTACTCTTTATCATGCATGGCGCGGACCATAAATAATATATTCATAGTCTCTTAATTGGACGATTATGTTTCATTATCACATTTAAAAAAGCATATAAGTTATAATTAAAAATGAAATTCTTTTCAACGAAATAGAGTAATAGCGTCATAAAAAGCAGCTAACTTTAACGGAGGAAATATAACTATGAGTACGTATGTTTATATGGTGAGACACGGTGACTCGCCAAAGATTGGAAATGAAAGAACAAGAGGATTGACTCAAAAAGGACAATTAGATGCGCAAGAAGTAACTGACATATTGAAAGGTGAGAAAATTGATGCAGTTGTTTCAAGCCCATATTTACGTTCTATTTTAACTGTCGAAAAGTTAGCTAAACAAATAGGGAAAGAAGTTTTCGTCTATGAAGATTTAAAAGAGAAGGTATTTTCTTCTGCAGATTATCGAATTTCTGACAAGGAATTGATTCCACTGTTAGAAAAGTCATTTTTGGATCCTAATTTTGCTTTGGCAGGAGGAGAGTCAAATGCTGATTGTCAGAGACGGACGATAGTCGTTTTTATACAACTATTAGAAAAGTTTAAAGGTAAAAGTATAGTAATAGGATCTCACGGGGCTGTGATGACATTGATGATGGGTTATTTCAACAGTACTTATAATTTGAATTTTTTACTTAGCACATCCAAACCCGATATCTATAGAATGGAATTCAGTGAACAGGAATTGGTGGATGTTGACAGGTTATGGGTTTAATAGCCGTTGTTTGTTAATAAGATTACCCCTTTTAGGTAATGGTGTATTACAGAGGAATTACTAGCGTTAACACTAAAAGATAGAATTTATACTAATTTGCCGGTTAACGCAAGTGATGCCTCATCTTCACTTCTGATAATCATCCAAAAAGTCTTTCTGAAAACTGGTACGTGGTTGGTTGTCATCTTCTGGTTTACTCTTAATAAACGGATTCTTTCCATACTTTTCAGTTAAGCGATTGATTGCATCATACAATTTCTCTTTGCCTGCTTCCTTCTCATACGTAAACAAATCCAGTTGCTGAGCAATATCTTTCTTTTCTGCAACATCCTGGACGGTTATGCCTAATAGACGCACCGGATCACCGTTCCAGTGCTGGTCAAATAGCTCGACACTGACAGTGAAAATGTCATCCTCTTTGTCGATAAATTCCCGAAGCTTGATTCTTCTCGTAATTGTTTTTCGGTCATGAAAACGGATTGTTACTTGTACCGTTTGTCCTGCAGCTTGTTTGCGATGCAACCGCTTTGCAACGCTTCTCGCTAATTGGCGAAACAACTTCTTAATCGCAGTCTCATCCGTGGTATCTTCCGGCAATGTTTCCGAGCTGCCGATACTTTTAAAATCATAAATCGCATTCGGATCGACCGGACTTGGGTCAATCCCGTTTGCGCGATTTTGCAACCGCTCGCCGTTAATGCCGAGTAATTGTTTTAACTGATAAACATCTGCTTCTACCAAATCTTTTATCGTAAAAATATTAACTTCATTTAATTTATTCGCTGTTTTTTCCCCAATGCCGTACATCTTGCCAACTTCTAATGGCCAAAGCTTTTCAGGTAAATCACGCTTCCGCAACACAGTAATACCCATCGGCTTTTTCATGTCAGATGCCATTTTGGCTAGAAATTTATTCGGAGCAATTCCGATACTGCACGGTAGATCAAGTTCATTGGCGATTCTTTTTTGTAAATTCGCTGCAATTTCAAGTGGAGAACCTTGGCCTTCACTAGCTGTTATGTCCATATAACCTTCATCGATAGATACTGGTTGCACGAACTCGGTAACCTCGCTCAAAATCTTGAACATCGTTTTGGAAGCGGTTCGATATCTGTCAAAATTCGGACGCATGACAATCAATTCCGGACACAACCGTCTCGCCTGCCACAATGGCATCGTTGTTTTCACACCTTTAGCCCTGGCCTCATAGCTGCTCGTGACAATAATCCCCCTGCGCTCTTCGGGATTACCAGCAATCGCAAGCGTCTTGCCTTTCAGCTTAGGATCATACGCCGCTTCTACAGACGCGTAAAAGCTATTCATGTCGACGTGGAATATTATTCGATATGCCAATACAGATCACTCACAGTCTAAGCGTTGAATTACATTTATCTAGCAATTATATCATAGATTGCTCGGTGGTATTGGGGTTGTGCATGCAAAGTATACCGCTGAAATCATAAGGCTTCTAATGATTTTCAATCAAATACAACGTCCTTACATATCCCTCGACGTTCTCTCTCTAACCATTGACCTGGTGGAATACCTTCTATTTCTTTAAATACTTTGGAAAAATGATGCACTGTCTTGAATCCTGTCTGCTCAGCGATTTGCTTTAGCGTTAATTCTGAATAGGTCATCAACTCTTTTGACTGACCAATCCGGTACTTTTTTAAAAATACGCAAATTGTAGTTCCTTTGTAATTTTTAAATAGCTGGCTCAAATGACCGACACTATACCCTAGATCGCGTGCAATATCTGCAATCAACCAATCTTGATTAAAATGTTCTTTAATCCACTGTTCTACTTGCTCGGCAGCCTTATAAGAACGGTCACTTTTCAATGCAAATATACCTGGTTCCAAACTGATGTGATGATTTTCTCTCTTAAGGCTGGTTCTAGATAACTGATAGACCATCTGCACCAAATATAGACTTGCTAATTGTTTATAGAATGCTTGTTTCTTCAATCCTTCTTTTCGCACATTATCTAAGAGTGCAGAAACGATTCCGTCCGTATCTTTCAGGATTGGAGGAATTCTATCGGTTACTTCGCCCAATTCCTTTGCGGTTACGTCAAACTTCAGGTCAAGTGTCTTAATAGATTGACCGTCCATTGGAGTAATTCCATGTTTTTTATTTGGCTTAATGAAAAACATGGTATTCCTGGAGATATCATAATCATCATCTTCATAATGAAAGGTCCCCTTGCCTTCTGCAACCCAAATAATTTGAAAGAAGGAATGCGCGTGCTTTGGAAGCTTGTTTCCGTTCTCGTAATCATAGCGGGCCGTCCACAAAACGTTTACCCCATATACCTCCACCAATCCTCCCCCTTTCGTTTCCTTTACTATATGATAATCTTATTTTCAGACAAAAGCTTATAACTTTCAAGCAAATTCATTTGCTCCATCCCCTGTTATACTTATAGAACAACTTTTCAAGGAGTGGATCTCAAATGATAATAAGTGATAATTTCCCTAAGTATACCAAGTATGACCCAATAGTTCCCATTTGGTTTATGACTCCACATGAATCAGGCATGCATCGTTTCTTTGATACCTCCCCAGTAAGTCCATCGGGAAGGTACCTAGCTGTCCTGCGAATGCCTGAACTACAACGATTAAACAGATCTGGTGAGATGGCCGAGATTGTCCTTATCGATATCCATACGGCAGAGGAGCAGGTGATCGCAGAGACGTGTGGGTGGGAGCAGCAACTCGGTGCCAATATTAATTGGGGTGCGGATGATACAGCACTTTATTATAACGATGTAGACTGCAGCACATGGAATCCACACGGAATCCGCATCAATCCGTTTACAGGAGAAAAGAAACGAATGGCAGGCACTGTATACCGCATATCACCAGATGGAAAATCGATTATTAGCTCGAATCTTATTACTATGCGTCGAACCCAAGATGGATACGGTGTCGTAGTGCCCGATAATTTAGTTCCTCGAAATTACGGATTTAGAAAAGATGATGGGCTTTATATCACGGATACCGAAACTGGTAAGTGCAAACTATTCATCTCTATTGATGAAATCTTTGAGAAAGCACAACCAAAAATTGATAGAAAAAAATATGAGCATGGAGAATGTTACGTTTTCCACTGTAAGTATAATCCACAAGGTGATCGACTTATCTTTACACTCCGTTGGTATCATACATTAGAAAACCAACCGTGGAATGTACACGGAAGACAACAACTAGATTTTTGGGTGTTAACGATGAAGCCGGATGGTAGTGACATCTATGTTGCAGTCGGGCCTGAGCAATGGAAAAAGGGTGGTCATCATATTAATTGGTTCCCAGATGGTGAACACTTGTCCATGAATCTAGCAATAGATGATGATCAGAACCTTAAGTTTGTACAGGTTCGCTACGATGGTTCGGACATGCGCTGTATCAGTGATAACATACCCGGCTCTGGTCATCCCACCGTTCACCCGAATGGGCGCAATATTTTAACAGATACCTACGAACAGGAACCTACCGCATTCGGAGACGGTACAGTACCCATTCGATTGATAGACATCCCATCTCAAAGGGAAAAACATATTGTACGAATCAACGTTGCACACCCTGGGACGAAGGTTGCAGGTGCCTTGCGAGTAGATCCACACCCAGCTTGGACACCCGACTTTAAACATGTTGTTTTTAATGGGTATGTCGATGGCGCACGGCGTGTGTTTCTTGCAGATTTGAGTGAGGTGTTGGGTTAGATCGGCACTTAGTTTCTCGCATGGCTTTCTATGCAGAAAGAGTTTCTACTGAAACACTTCTGAAATCCTTTGTTTCGACATCTTGGATATACTTGTAATCATCGAATTCGGTGCATTAAATTGCTTTTTACACTTCGCTGAATTGTTAATATCCATGAGCACGTGCCATAAAGGTAAATAGATAGCGGAACTTCATTCATCATCATCCAATTTCTGAAGGCATTGATTTCTTAAATAAAATTCATTCTGCCGCCCCTCCTTCCATGGAATTTGCTAGAGCACCTGTGCATCGATCCAACTATCCACAGCATCCTTCAAGAACAAAATCTTCTTACCTCGCATATGCGGGATTGTCCCTTCCCGAACCAGGTCATAAATTGTGTCCGTGTGCACCCCTAAATAACTAGCTACAACACCAGCCGTAATTGTACATCTTTTCATGATTTTCCTCCTTAGATTTGTGTTTCATAACAATAATCGTTTGGAGGTTGAGGTTAGGTGTTGTTGTTGGGTAAAAAAGTTTTGGTGGGGTTTATATGGGGAGTTTCGTTCTTTTTATTTACATTGTTGGTACATTAGTCATTAAAACACTAATCTATTTTGCGGAAGAGTAAGGTAAAGATTATTACACATCATAAATATTGTTCAGATTTACGTGACTCAGAATGAAAGTAGGTGTGTTTATGATCATTATATTTGCGTGTCTAATTCTGTTTAACATCATAGCAATTCTAGTGCCTAAACGATTAACAAAGATTGAGATTTACGCGACTTCATTTTTTGCTATCGCTTTTGGGAGAACTGCGGATGCATTTTTAGATATAAAATATAATTTTTATGGCTATATTACGGAAGGGATTCAATATACAGGTGTACTAGCCCAGTTTCTTATTTATCCAGCAATTAGTACCTTATTCTTGAATTTTTTTCCATCGAATAAGAAATTAAAGTACAAAGCATTATACATAATCGGTTGGTCTATATTTTCGGTCATTTTCGAATGGATTTCCTTACAAACAAACTTCTTTTATTACACTACTTGGAAGCTTTGGTATTCTGCATTAATCTATCCATTCCTTTTTCTTATCCTTTTAGGAAATTTAGTGATTATTCGTAAAATAAATGCCAAAGAGCAAAAATGATGAAGGACATCAAGCTAGTTTTTATTCGATAAATGAAAGGTTTTTGCACCTATATATTTACCAAAGAACTAGTCTTTTTTCTCCTAATAGGCAATTGTGATTTGATAAGGGCATTTATAACACAAACAAGAAAAACCTTCATAATCTGGAGCCAACTCCTGATTATGAAGGTTTTTTAAAAAGTATTTGCTACTATTCTTTTATACGCTTACTATTTCGATATACAACATAAAATCCACCAATGACTACTAGTACTAACCCTACGATTAAATAGTTATAGATTGATGTACTGGTATCTGGTAATTCTTCAGTGTCCTCATCATCCTGACCTGATGAATCCTCCCCAGAAGAGCCTTCATTACCATTGTTAGCGCCATCGTTTCCACTGTCGCCATTACTTCCACCTTCATTTTCAGTGTTATCGTCACCGTTATCACCAGAGCCTTGATCACCATCGTTACCATCATTGTTGCCCCCATTACCACCTTGATTGTCATCTCCATCGTCACCTGTGCCGCCACCGTCATCATTATCGTTATCGTCATCTTCGTCTGGCTCATTACTCAGAAGAGAAACAGAGCCTTCTGCTTGCATCGTATCATTACCAACAACAATCAGGTAATCACCAAAAATGGCTGTACCTGCACTAGTTGGTAAACCCACAGTTGTATCGTATTTACCATTGATGACAGGTAAAACATCTAGATAAAATACCGAATCTGTTGGTGATACAATTTTTATTACGATTTCTTCAACCCCATTTGCTGTTCCTGAGATTTGAATTTCTTCCCCTTGCTGCGCCTCGCTTTTACTTATATTCAAAGTAACACTATCAGCAAATGCAACAACAGGGAATTGGATAATGATGAACATAAAAATTAAACATTTGAGTAAATGTGATTTCATTAATATTTTCCCTCACCTTCTTTTAATGTCACTTATAAGATCAGATCCTGTTGACCATCTTATCTCATGTTGTACAATGATTTGCTTTCGAGAACTACATCCTTATAAGCGAGCCATGTAGAGGTAAATGGTTCTCTTTCTATACCTTCATTTGTTTCCAATCGTGCTCCTGTAACTAGTGTAGGAGCTGATGGCCAAAAACGCAGGTCACCAAGCCCTGCTGTTAACAGTTGCTGTTCATTTGCTAGTAAGGAAAAACTAGCATTGTCAAAGTTGCCAATATATTTATATGTGGAGCTAGTCGTACCTGTAAATACAAGGTATACATCTTGTATTCCGGTAACGGTTTTCTCTAATTCGCCAGTCATCGTAGTGTATGTGCCCCAACCATTACCTGTAGGTGGGACAGCAACTGTTCCTACTAATCTACCATCCACTCCTCCTAATCTAACTTCGATCGCAGAATCTAGTGCGCAGTTACCACTGTTGCTCGTATACTCTACAGCCAGTTGGTCGACACCATCGCTACCAAAATCGATATTTTCATAGGCAAGCCATGCACCGTTATACGTATTAGCGACCTGCTTTCCACTTTTACCACTTTCTGTTTTCAGTGGAGCATTGTTTGCAGGATTCACTTCTGTAGCCCAATCATCAAAGCTTTCTAATTCTAGGTTATCGTAATCGTTACGAAGCGCTTGATGCTCTAAAGTAAAGCGATCAAAATTGCCAATATAACGAAGTGCACTGGTTGTACTAGCATGCATAATAAGATAAACAGTATGGTTACCTGTTACCGTTCTCGTTAAATTTGCTTCTAGGGTTTCGTATGTGCCCCAACTGCTACCGGTATTTTTTAGTGAAACTGCACCAATTACCTCCCCATCTAAACGATCCAAACGCATTTCTAATTCAATATCGTCTGGTGCTTTTTGAGAAGGGGCATCATATTCTACCTTGATATGGTTCTTACCTTGTTTACCAAAATCAACTGATTCATACGCTAACCATGCTCCGTCAAATGTGTTTGCTACAACTGTGCCGCCGTTGTTATCTTCTGTTTTTAATGGACCATTATTATACTCATTTACATCCGAAGTCCATTCGCTGTAGTTTTCGAATTCAACAACTAACGGACCATTACCAGTGTCTGGTTCACTAGGCTCATCTACTTTTTTACTAAAACTAGCACGATCAAAGTTACCAATATACTTGTACGTTGCATCAGTAGTTCCAGTTAAAACCAAGTAAACGTCTTGAATGCCGGTAATGCTCTCATCGAATGCAGCTGTTGCGGTACTGTATGTCCCCCAACCACTACCAGTCGGTGGAACAGCTACTGTTCCAATAAGTGTACCGTCGATAGCACCCAAGCGAACTTCGATAGCAGCATCTTGGGCGCTGTTGCCACTATTGCTTGCATACTCAATTGCTAGCTGATTGACGCCATCTGTACCAAAATCGATATTTTCATAGGCAAGCCATGCGCCGTTAAATGTATTGGCAACTTGTTCACCGCTTTTCCCAGCTTCTGTTTTCATTGGACTATTGTTAGCTGGATTTACTTCCGTTGACCAGTCGTCAAACGATTCCAATTCTAAGGATGTAAAGTCTGTTCGCACTTCTTCATAGTCAAATGTAAACTGATCAAAGTTACCAATATAAGGAAAATCGCTCGTCGTATTACCTTTCATTACAATGTAAAGGTCTTGTGTACCTGTTACTGTAGTCGTGAGGTCTGCTTCCATCGTTGTATACGAACCCCAACCACTGCCAGTATGCTCAAGTGGAACGGTTCCAACTAATTGGCCATCGACTCCACCTAACCGAAACTCCAACGCACTTCCTTCTGGAGCTCGTGAACTAGGCGCATCATATTCGACTGTCACTTTATTTTTGCCTTCTGTACCGAAATCAACACCGTTATAAGCAAGCCATGCACCGTCAAACGTGTTTGCTACAACCACGCCACCGTTGTTCGCTTCCGTTTTCAGTGGTCCATTGTTAAACGTATTAACATCAGAAGACCATTCACTTCTACTTTCAAACTCAAGTGTTAAACCATCTGTAACTGGTTTATCTGGCTGTTCCCCTTCACCTGGTTCTTCTGAATCATCTTCTTCTGGAATCGGTAATGGATCTAGCTCTTCTTCATCTTCCCCGTCGTCTTCCCCTTCGTCCGGTTGATCCGGATCTGTTCCTGGAACTGGAACAGGCGTTGGTAGTGGAACGACTGGTTCCGCTAACCATAACGAATCATACACATTTCCGTTATAGTTATCGACTACATAAACGTTAACTTGATAATCCTTACTTGTAGTATTAAACATTTGTGATAGCTCAAAATCTCCATTTTTAACAGGTACCCCATTCGACATCCACGCCTGACCCTCGCCGTTCATAAGCTGGAATACAACAACCGCATCTTCGCTATAGTCACCTGTTAGTGTGCCAGTAACATCAACTTGGAGGTTTCCTGTTCGCTTCACCTCTACATCAAGTTCATACACATCCCATTGATCATTTTCTGTGTAGGCAGCATTAGAAATTAGAGCTTTACCAAACGATTGATCTTTGCTTTCATCTGCTTCGACCCGCACTTGTACTTGTCCCGCTTCATAAGCAACTGGTCCAACTGTTTGCGGATTTTTTGTTACGTTGTTCCACGTTGCACCACCATCCGTACTGAATTCATAATCTGTTGCTTGATCGAAGCCTGGAACAAATGTCCAACCAAATGAATTATCTTCATCGTCAACAACGGGTGCTGTAGGTGCGTCTGGAGTCGTCATATTTTTCAACGCCTCAAGATTGAATTCGAATGCAATATCAGAGCTTGTTGCATTCGTTTGGTGAACTTCAGCTGTAATCACATTTTCACCATCTACAAGGTAAGCCGGATCAATGATATATCCGTTTGGATTACGCTCATCATTAACCGTACCATTTGCTAACGTATCGTACTTGATTTCACCATCCGGCATATTAGTACGGATAATTTCATGACCGTTTAAGTAAACAACTGCTCCATCGTCACGAATTAATGTCGCATCAAGCCCAACGATAGAATCTGCATCTTCTACTTCAAACGATTTTCGGAAGTATGTTGTTATATACTTGTTACCACTATCTGGACCATAACTTACCTCTGTGTTCACATTGCCATTTCGGTCATATCCAAGCATGGCCTTTCCAGAAGCCCACGTACTGTCGTCAAAATCTACAGAAGTCCAACCATTACCTGCAAACTGACCTTTATCATAATATTTCCATTCAGATTCTGTTTCAATTAAATCTTTACGAACGAGTAGGTTGTTCACTTCTTTGGTATAATCGGTTGTCGGTGGTGCAGAACTGTCAGCTGCGCCCCATTTGAAATTAGGTTCTGCACCCATTTCAAATTCCAACGTTCCACCTGCCATAATCTCTTCATAGCCGATCCATGCCTGATCAAAATTTTCCCCATTTAATTGACCAGATTGGATAAACCGATTATCGCTAGATACGTTATTCGCTTTAATTGTAAACGACTTTCCATTATCTAGATTGAGTGTCATTTCATCAAAAATGGGTGAACCAATTAAATAATATGGATCGCCAGGGTTTCCTGGGAATAACCCCATTGCACTATAGATAAACCACGATGCCATTGCACCTGCATCATCATCCATTGACTGTAAATATCCTTCTGGGTCAGCGCGATACACACGTGATTCCATCGGATATGCATATAAACCGTGGTTATGGTATTTCTGCGTAACGACTTCTGTTGTATACTCTCTCGCATAATATTGTGTTAAGTAAGGCATTCCTAAGTAATTGAACAAATATGGCACGTGTAAATCCGGTTCGTTGACAGCCATGTATTCATCAATTTCAAAGAAATATTGTAAGTCGATCGCCATCTCACGTTCGCTACCAATTAAATCGGCAAGACCTTCAACATCGTGCGGGACAAACCATCGATATGTCCACAAGTTGCCTTGGTATGCAAATTTATCAACTGGTGTAATATCATTTTGACTAACTTTATTTGCGTTCGGTGTAAAGAAACCACGCTGATTGCCACTTTCATCAACTTGTTCTACGTTCCATAAGTGTTTGTATGATTGTGCAACTGCTTTGTATTTTTCATATGTTTCTTCATCACCAATTAGTTCTGCAAGCTTCATCGGATAGTAGGCACTATATGCTTTTTCCAGCTTTCCAGAAATCTCATTGTCACTAATCACATAATTATCTGTATCGGTTGCCATCCCTTGCAGTGCTGTTTGTGCATCTGCAGCAGATAAATCGAAGCCTTTTGCATAGGCATCAAGAATAACTGCACCGTTAAATTCATTTCTTACCGTTGGACTTGGCCAATAGCCGCTTCCCCACTGGGTATAGGAACCACGAGTTTTGTAAACATCAATCATTGATTTCACCATGTTTTCGAATGCTTGTGGTGCGAGCAACGAATAAAGGGAATATTTACGGAAATCATCCCACGTAGTCCATCCGTTGTAATATTCAAAATCCGCTCCGATCTCTGACGTCTCACGAACAGTATCCTCGTCGCGCGCAGCCCGGAATGTACCGTTTGAGCTTGTTACGTTATTTGGATGTAAGAAAGAATGATACATTTGGGTATAAAAAATCGTTTTATTTTCTTCGTTATCATCCTTGATTTCTACCTTGTTCAAAAGGTCGCTCCACACACCACGAGTTTCCTGATGTTGGGCATCAAAATCCCAGCCACTTATATCATGATCACGCTCATATTTCGCCTGATCTACACTGATCGTCGATAACCCGACTTTCGCTTGAACTACTTTGTTATCTGCTGTATTAAAATCTACCCATACACCGCTATTCGAGCCAGAGCGCTCACGATCATTGCCAACCGCATTACCAGCCCATGTTCTGTATGATTCAAAATCATGATCGAACTGTATCGAATAGTAGATCGTGTAGTAGCCATTTCCACAGACATTTTTCGATTGAATCATACCTGTTATCTCGTTGTTATTCTCAACCTTAAGGTTCGCATCAACCATTCCCGCATAAGAGTTAGAAAGATCGATTAATACGGATCCGTCAGTCTCTGCTTCAGGAAATGTGTAACGATGGAAACCAACGTTTTCCGATGAAGTTAATTCGACATCAATACCTGACGCAAGTTCAACACTATAATAGCCTGGTGATGCTTGTTCCGTTTCTTTGTTATATTTTTGCTTATATTCATTACTGTTTTTAGTAAATGACTGTGTTTCCGGCATCATTAAAATGTTTCCACCAGCACCACTACAGCCCACACCACTAAAACGCAAGTGTGAAAAGCCTTTTAAATATTTGTCCTGATAATAGTAGCCACTAAAAGCGCCGCCGTCACTGTCTGGTCCAAGTGATACGAGACCAAATGGAGTCGTTGGACCTGGATTTGTTTGGCCATTATCACCTAACGTGTTAATGAACGGATCCACATAATCTACAGATGCCAAATTTGTGTCCGGGCTTCCTGGGACTTGATTCTTCTCTACGCCGTATACTTCAAATTCATATAAGCGAACGGTATTGTTATCATAAGCTGCTTTGTCTACGTAAAATCTTACATAACGCGCTGTGAACGTCGGTACATACCGTTCGACGATTGTCTGCACATTGTTTGAAACAACATCAACTTCTACCCAAGTTTTTCCGTCATCACTTTTCTGCAAGCGGAAATCTTTCGTATTCCAAAATGGGTACATGCCCGATTCATTAATACCGGCGTTTTTCACTTTCCACTTGTTAATGTTGTATTCTTTTCCTAAATCAAGTGCTAACCACTTGTTGGCTGCGACTGAATTATCGCACCACTTCGTATCTGTTTTACCATCAACCGCAAAGCTCGCTGCCTCGTTCTGATTACATTGACCAGTTGCGGTTGCCTCCGCATGCAGAGCAACGTTCCACGTAGGTGTCGTTTGCACTGCAGAATCAGTTGCAGCAGCTACAGTTCTCACCGCTCCAACGATTGGCTCCAGCAAAGTCAATAAAATTAATCCGATCAAAAAGATGGAAGTAAATTTTTTACCCATTGCTAATTTGTCCCCCTAGTTTCCTTGATTTTATCGATGTGCATTTTTCTTACTTCAGTTCCAGCGGTTCGGAAAGTAAAGCTGGAAGGTCAAGTTCACTAGTAAACTTGTTAAATACAAATACTTTTACCTTGTAGTTACTGCCGCTCACGTCAAAGTATTGAGACATTGTCAAGGCTTCTTGATCGATTGGAACAGCATTTATAAGCAATGGTGTGTTTCCATCAAACAATTCAAAGACGAGGTAAGCATCCTTGTTATAGTCGGCTTGTTGATTTACTGTCACATCAACTTGCAATTGCTCGCCTCTTGTTAATGTTCCTTCAACTGCAAATGTTTCTTTTACTTTATTTTTCGTATATGCTTCTGTTGATACTAAAGGCTTACCCGCTTCACCACTTGCATCGTTTGCTTTAAGGCGGACTTGAACAGCACCAGCAGGTAATTTCACGTCGCCGATTAACTGTGGAGACGCTATTACGTTTTCCCATGTTTCACCATGATCCACACTATACTCATAATCTGTCACATTTTCGAATCCTGGGACGTATGTCCAGCCAAATGTATTATAACCGTCATCAACAACTGGATTAGTTGGTGCTGCTAGTTTAATCGCTTCTGTACTAATGAAACTTGGCTCTGAGTTATCACGATTATCAACTGCTTTGACCGCAAACTCATACAATTCCCCAGTTTCTGCATCCGTTACGGTGTAACTGTAATTTTCTACTCCTTCTTCAACTTCCATATAAGCAGTCCAATTGGCTCCTAAGCGACCTTCTTTTTCATAAATTCGGAAGCCGCGAATCTTATCTTCTTCATTGGTATCAGAAGGCTTGTCCCATGAAAGTAAGATGTTTCCTTCACCATTTTTCACTGCTGATAAATTGTCTACTTTATTTGGCATATTGTCGTTTCGAATGATGGTGTACGTATCAAATGGTTCATCTTCACCAGAACGATAGGAGTCAATTGTGAAGCTATCATCTGTCATTGTTACACCAGAAAAAATCGGTTCATACGGTTGTTCAAATTTCGCTGCATAATATTTGTCAACATCATCGCGCACGTTATAATATTTCGTACCAGCAGAGTTGTTAACGATATACATCGTTCCCTCTGGATTGATCACATTTCCTTCAGCATCAGTTTCGACGTCAAGAATCGGCTCATCATTGTACATTTGGTGTGACCGCATAAACGAGTGGTCATGCCCTTGTAACACAACATCAATACCAAGTTCGTCAAAAACAGGATAAAGCATCTCGCGTAATTCTAAGATATCGCCATCTGTAGCATGTCCACCGACTGAGTAGATTGCCTTGTGAAATGTAACAACCTTCCACTTTTTATCAGTCTCTGCTACTTCTCTCTTTAACCATTCGATTTGCTGTTTGAATGATTCACGTTGACGAACATCCCAACCCATGTCCATCGTGTTTACAACCATAAAATGAGCGTCACCATAGTCATAAGAATAGACACTTCCGGGTGGTAATGGATCTTCAATTGAATCATTTGGATAATTGAAGTGGTAATAATAGTTATCATTGTATGGACCTTCATGGTTACCTACTGCAGCCATAATCGGAAGATTCATTAATAGATCTTGTGGTTTCGCAAAATAATCCAACCACTGATACTCTAAGGCACCTGCATCAACTTGGTCACCACTCATCGTCAAGAACTGTGAATTTGGATATTTTTCTAACCCTTGACGAAGCGTATCTGCCCACACTTCATAATCATGCGAATTCGCACCTTGTGAATCTGTCATATACAAAAATTCGAAATTGGTTTCGCCGATTGCCTCTGTAGTAAACTCACCAATTTCACTCCAGTTACCGTCACTACCGAGCCGGTACTCATATGCTGTTCCAGGTTCAAGCCCAGTGACGATTGCCTTGTGACTTGCAAACATACCGTTCTGTGAATTGGTAATTTTCAAGTTCAATACTTGTGATTCACCTGAAAAACGTTGCACATGGTCTAAATCAAAACTTGATCCAGCAGGAACAACTTCAACTATTGTGTCGAGCACATTTTCAGGAGCATTCTCGGGCATTTCATGATTCGTATACCAAGCAAACGAACGTTGTGTTTTTGCATCACCGTATAAAGACATCGCAATCGAAATTGGTGCATAATTGATAAATTCCGATGTGTTTTCCGGTGTGAACTTAAAGCTGTTTATTTTTTTTCCAGCTTTGTCCTTAAAATCAGCTGTTCCATTGTATTCGACATTGACAACTTGATCTGGCTTAATTGGTTGCACTACTTGCAGCTCCAACGTTGCCTTGTTTTCTTTATCCATTTCCACAGCAGAAATTGTATTCTCCTCGCCATCTACCAATACAGTAAACTGACTTGCTAAATCTGCAGGTATTGAGCTAAGTTCTTTTGCAAACTTCAGCGACACTTGATCACCTTGTGAAGCGATCGTACCGCTAATTGGGCCAGTATAATCACTTGGTAAGAAGAATGCTGTTTCAGGAACGATTTGTTTAGCTACACTAGGGCTTGACCATCGAAGATTCAAGTTAGATCCACCAAAGTCCTCGAAATATTCGATGCGGAAATCATATTTTTCCCCAGCTTCAAGATGTATTGGAGAACTTATTTGCTCTTTATCCCAATCATTTTCCCAATGATCAATAATAAGTTGGTTGTTAACCCAAAGCTTAAAGCCATTATCACCGATTAAATAAAACGTGTAGTCTTCTGTGTGTTCTGGTACGATTTGGCCGGAAAAATCGATATTAACATCATCGGCTCTACCAGTATATTGTTGCATCAGTGAATCCAGGTTGCTAAATTCGATATTCGGTCTGATAACAGTTGATTTACAATCCACCTTGTCAAAGCTACCATTACCTGTGTTGGTATAAAACTCGGTAAGTAAGCCTTGATTGTTTACGGGTTCCTCAGTAGAACTTTCCAGCTCTAAAGAAAAGAACTTGTCTGAGCTCGTACGGTTAATTTGATGAACCTCAACTGCAATAACGTTTTTACCGTCTCGTAGCAATGTTGGATCAATGTCAAACTCATAGGCATCGCGCTCATTGTTAACGGCATTGACTGCCAATGTGTCAAAGGCAAGTGATCCGTCCGGCATATTGGAACGATACACTTCTTGCCCGTTCAAATAAACGACGGCACCATCATCACGAACAAGACTTGCTTCTAACTGTTTTATCGCACCAGCGTCATTTAATTGAAAAGTTTTGCGATAATAAGTCGTTACATGTTTATTACCCGAGTCACTTCCATAACTAATAACAGTATTTAAATCATTATTGTCCCTGCCATATCCTAATGGAGCAGTTCCTGTTTTCCAGGTAATATCATCAAAATCAATGTTCGTCCATGCCGTACCTTGGTCTGACCCATTGTCTAGATACTTCCACTCAACCGAATTAGCAGCAGAAAAAATCGTATCAATATTCCCACTATTAGTAGGAGAAGTTTCATCGACTGCTAAAACTAGTCTCATAGATGTAGCTGAATTTAATAAGACCAAAAGCGTAACCACAACAATTGCAATCTTTTTTAAACGATTTAACTTCTTTCTAATCAATGTGTTCCCCTCCTTTTTTGAATTGCAAAGCCAATATGTAACAATCTACAGTCTTAATCCCCCCTCAGAACCTTTCTATTAATCTACTCCATGTTCAGTCTAGCGGCCGAATATTAAGATAACTTAAATAACTTGTAAACATTTACGTTTATTTGTAAAGTTTTCAGGTTATTTGTTAATTTATGTAAAAATATAGGTGGTTTTGAATCATCATGAGAAAAATTTTATATATTGTTAATGCAAAGGGATCAATATACAAAGGTGGTAATTCATTATTTATAAGAGATTAACTTAATGTCACACGCAGCACCTTGCAAATTACCAATATAAAAAAACCTCCTTCCGTTTACTTTGGAAAGAGGTGTATGGTTATGACTATTCTTCTTCAACTATTACTAGATTATTACAGATTTTCCGAACGAGAAAGCCCACTCCTTTAGGTGTGGGATGATAGCGAGGTCAAATACGGAGTGCCACTAATAAACCGCAGGTTTGTGGCGCTTCAAGTATTTGAATAATTCACTCTTTTAATAGATATTTGTTGCAGTTGAGGTAATAAGCTAATACAATGAGTTTATGAATGAATATAGAAGAACTAATACAACTGTTTCATTGCTAAATTATCATTTTGTTTTTTGTCCTCGCTATAGAAGAAGAATATTTCTTCGAAGTGATGTAGAAATGCGTTTTAAAGAATTGGTTAAAGAAATTTGTGAGGAAATACAAATAGAAATCGTTGCTATTGAATGTGATCAAGACCATTCTCACATGTTCCTTCATGCACTACCTACATTAAGTCCTGCTGATATTATGGCAAAAATCAAAGGAGTAACTTCTAAAAAGTTGAGAGAGGAATTTCCACATCTTCAACATTTGCCTAGCCTTTGGACACGTTCCTATTTTGTTTCTACTGCGGGAAACGTATCGAGTGAAACAATTAAACGTTATGTCGAAAACCAGAAAAAGCGAAATTAGATAGGAGTTGAAACCTATGGCAAGGAAGCTTACACCCACTTATACTATTGAATTCTCTTTGAACATTCCAAATTGGCAAAAACACCGTTTGGAAAAGAAATTCAATATTGCAAGAGTGGTCTATAATTCTTGTCTAGGTGAAGTTCTAAAACGAAATAAAGCTGTGAAATCTGATAGGCAGTATCGTACATTGCTTAATGAACCCAAATCAAAAGAACGTGATAAGAAATTAGCGGATATTCGTTTGAATTATGGCTTTTCTGAATACAGGATACATAATTTTGTAAAGGAAGTCCAACACAAATTCAAAGAACATATTGGTAGTTTTGAAGCTCAAAAACTTGCAACTAGAGCTTTTCAAGCTGTAGAGAAGCTTCATTTTGGAAA
>NZ_JBJGXI010000073.1:0-16714 GCF_045635475.1 Radiobacillus sp. PE A8.2
TATATATATTCAGTCAAGGTATCTGAATAGTCAATTATTTATCTTTGTATTTTTAATATGATTATTTTATGATGAAAAGTATAATGGTGATGGGGAGGGATGGTTGTGACGATTAATATTGGATTAACTGGCTGGAGTGATCACCCAACTCTGTATACTGATCCAACTCGTGCACGTAATAAGCTTGTTACATATAGTTCATACTTTCCTGTCGTTGAAATAGATACTTCTTTTTATGCCATACCACTAGAGAAAAATTATCAAAAGTGGGTAAGAGATACACCAGATAATTTTTCTTTCGTTATAAACGCAAACCAGTCTATGACGGGGCATGATCGAAAAAAATATACAAATGAAGAAGCAAAACAACTATTCCAGTTATATCGGTCTTCCATTCAACCTGTTTTGGAGGCTAAAAAGTTAACTGCAATCTTATTTCAATTTCCACCATGGTTTGATGTTAACAAGGCAAATATTCAAAAGTTGCGTAAAATTAAAGAATGGTTCCCTGATTTACCGCTTGCGATTGAATTTAGAAATCAATCATGGTTTACACCAGAGCACCGTAAAAAAACACTAGATTTTTTAAAGCAAGAAGGTTGGATTCATTCCATTTGTGATGAACCACAAGCAGGGGAAGGATCTGTACCTATGGTATTAGAGGCTACGGATGCTAATCAAACATTGATTAGATTTCACGGTCGCAATGTGCATGGATGGAATCGAAATGGACAAGAGAATTGGCGTGAAGTTCGTTTTCTATATGATTATAATTTACAGGAATTAGAGGAATGGGTTCAAAATTTGCGAAAACTGGAAAAACAAACAAAACAGATTACTATTTTGTTTAATAATAATTCCGGCGGTCATGCAGCTAATAATGCTTTAACATTAATACGTTTATTAGAAATTCAGTATAAAGGATTACATCCACAACAAATGGACTTATTTGATCTGTAGGAGTGATGTAGATGGATGAACGAATCATAATAAGCAAAATAGAAGACTATGTGGCAACGCTTTTCAGCAAGGATGCAACAGGACACGATTATTATCATATGAAGCGTGTAGCAACTGTAGCAAGGAAAATAGCAATAGAAGAAAATGCAGATATATTTATATCAGAAGCGGCTGGATGGTTACACGATGTGGGGGATAGGAAATTATTTGATGATCCAAACGCTGCTAAGCAGGATATGATAAACAAGTTAACGAGTTGGGGTGTAGGTCAGGAGGTAATAGCGCAGATCTTATTGGCAATTGATGATGTTTCCTTTAGTAAAGGGCATGTGAAACCAGTAACACTTGAAGGTAAACTTGTGCAGGATGCAGATCGATTGGATGCGATCGGAGCAATAGGGGTGGCACGTACATTTGCTTATGGTGGATTTAACAATCGATTAATTCACACAGAGGAAAAGCAGGAACAAGCAACAGCAACAATTCAGCACTTTTATGATAAGTTGCTATTGTTGAAAGATTTAATGAATACCGATAGTGCCAAGAGGCTAGCAGAAGAACGACATCGCTTTATGTTAGAATTTCTTCAACAATTTTATAAAGAATGGGATTGTTGATCTGTTGGAATAGACCCTAGCATTTACTAGGGTCTATTTAGGTTCGATTAATTTTGGATAACAACACGTTTTGCACCTAGATATCGTTGTTTCCAGTAATCTATGTTCATATCATCAACTCTAACTCCGTGACCAGAGTTGGCATTGATAAACTGGCCGTTCCCAATATAAATTCCCATGTGTGAGGGTCCGGCTTTATATGTTTCAAAAAAGACTAAATCACCAACAGATAACTTTTCTACAGGAGCTGTTTGGTTCCAAAAATCAGTCACAGTTCTCGGCATGTTGTATCCTAATTGTTCAAATACATATTGGATAAGACCGCTGCAATCAAATCCTCCTGGAGCTGCTCCACCCCAAACATAAGGCGTACCAATATATTGCTTGGCTGTGCTAATTAAAGCACTCGTATCAATGCTTTGCTTTGTATCATCTTTCTTAACTTGCTTTGGAGCATTGTTTTCTGGAGCTGGTGTTTCCGTTTCACCCGAATTTTCTTCTTGTTGCTCCGTTGATTCAGGTGTTTCTTCTGTAACCTCAGGCGATTCCGATTCTTCAGGTTCCTCAGGTGCTTCTGCTTCATAGATGGCATTAATTGTTTTCTCACTTACTTGTTCTTTCACTTCTATTCCATGATCCAAATGGAACGCCTTTAATGCTTTGTCTGTATTCGGTCCGTAAATACCGTCAATCTTGTCTGAATAATAACCGAAATAATACAAAGCATTTTGAATCGTTTTGATATCCTCACCCGTGTCACCAGGATGGTAGGTTGTGGAAATTGATTTTAAAGGTTCCATATACTTTTGTCGCTCAATCCTTACAAGTGTATCAATTGTCTGCATGTCTCCACGACCAGTAGTGGACAAATTATTGTCCTTTTGAAACTTCTTTAATGCATACTCCGTTAATACACCAAATTCTCCATCGGCCTCTTTGTCGTAGTACGATAGTTGGTTCAATTTATGCTGAAGCACACGAACCGCCTCATTGTGCTGACCATAGTATAGAGTCTTTGCTTCTGTTAATACTTCGTTTTGAATAATAGGGTATGCATCCACATAGTAGGCGAACGGTTGACTTAATACAAAACCATACGCCATGGAATGTTTGACTACCTGTTGCACGTTTCCATTCGTAAGCATGCAAAAATCCCCTTTCTTATGTTTTGCTCTTATTACTTTTATGTTGAGGTGACTAGAATATGATTTTAATTAATAAACGAAATGTTTTTGTAACAAAAAATATGTTAAAATTGTAATACCACTTTGTAACAAACTATATAGAGCATGGAAGAAATCATACCTTTTGCGTGCATAATGATGATTATAGGCAAACGATTATTAGTTTTGGTTATTGTATTTATCTTTTTTATACTCCCGCACATACAGATTACAAAGCCTTTAAATGGAATTATGCTTCAAAGAGCATTGGGTCAAGAAGATTTGGGTCATTTACAGAACCTGAATAACTCGGATTTATTAGCTCAATTAATTGTTATGCCTGATCAACTGACAAATAGAACAGAACTAATTAAGATGGTGGAACGAATTAATCGAATCGATCGACCGATTTTACAATTATTAGTAAACCAAAAAGTGAAAGTTCGACTCTTTGAAGGTAAACTTACGGATGAACCATTATTGTATTATTTAAGATGGGACAAGCCGAGAGGTTGGAAAAGTGATGTAACATGGGCTGATGTTCCGGGGTCTGGTGGGGGATGGCTGATATCGGCAAAGATTGGTGCGAGTATGCCAGGAAGTGGGCACGGTTCTATTAATCTAGAATTACACGAGATTGGGCATACCGTTTATAAATTGTTAATGACTTCACCTAATTATGCATTAGCTATACAGGAAATGTGGAATACGGAAGTGAACAATATGTTTGATGGAAAAGCATATTTTATAGATTATCCATCCGAGTATTTCTCAGAGATGTTTGCATACTATTACTTTACGAATCAATCAAATCAAGAGATGATGGAAAAAGCACCAAAAACGTATCAATTTTTTAATAGTTTAAAACTATTAAAACGTCAAAAAATAGAAAATAATTTTTATTCAATGGATTGGAAAGGGAGATCAATATGGTTACAGGGGAACAAGCCTATTTAGATTTATGCCGTCTAGTGCTCAAAGAGGGGTACAAAAAAGAAGATCGGACAAATACGGGGACAATATCTATGTTTGGGCATCAGATGCGCTTTGATTTGAAACAAGGCTTTCCGTTGTTAACGACTAAACGCGTTCCTTTTCGGTTAATTGCAAGTGAATTGTTATGGTTCATCAAAGGAGATACGAATATTCGGTATCTGTTGCAGCATAACAACAATATTTGGAATGAATGGGCTTTTAAAAATTGGACGCAAAGCGAGGCATATCAAGGTCCTGATATGACGGACTTTGGGATAAGAAGTCAACAGGATGAACAATTTCGTGCATTATATGAGCGTGAAATGGACAAGTTTAAGTACATGATTATTCATAATGATCAGTTTGCACGTATGTACGGTGATTTAGGTGCTGTTTATGGAAGACAGTGGCGAGCGTGGACAACTGCTAGCGGTGAAACAATTGACCAGCTTAAACAGGTGATTGCTGATATTAAAACTAATCCTTCATCACGCAGGCACATTGTATCTGCGTGGAATCCTGAAGACGTACCGCATATGGCGCTTCCACCATGTCACACAATGTTTCAATTTTATGTTGCCGATGGTAAGTTGTCTTGTCAATTGTATCAGCGAAGCGGCGATATCTTTTTAGGTGTGCCTTTTAATATCGCTAGTTATGCTCTTTTAACGCATCTAATTGCACAAGAATGCAATCTTGAGGTTGGCGAGTTTATTCACACGTTAGGTGATGCACATATTTATTCTAACCATATGGAACAAATTCAAACACAGCTAGATCGAGAACTAAGGAATCTTCCAACATTAAAAATTAATCCGCAAGTTTCATCTGTTTTTGATGTGGAAATGGAAGATTTGGAAATAGTCGATTATAATCCGCATCCAGCGATTAAAGCACCTGTTGCCGTTTAGCGATAAAAACTAGGAGGAATACAATGATTTCTTTGTTATTTGCAATGGATCGTAACCGAGTCATCGGTTATCAAAATGGATTGCCGTGGAGACTACCGAACGATTTAAAGTTTTTTAAAGATTTAACTACATCTAACAAAATTATAATGGGACGAAAGACATTTGAATCGATGAATGGACCACTCCCAAATCGTGACAATATTGTGCTTACTAGAGATGATTTTTTTGCATGTGACGATTGCCAAATTGTTCATTCATTAGATGAAATAGTAAAGTGGAGTGAACAAAATCCAAGTGAGGAGTATTTTGTCATTGGTGGAGGGCATATCTTTGAACAAATTCTTCCTTACGCTGATCGTATGTATATGACTCAGATTGACGAGGCATTTCCAGGCGACACATATTTTCCACAGTTTGATGAAAGTGAATGGAAACAAACGAAGAATGAAAAAGGGGTTAAGGACGAAACGAACCCATATGACTATTACTTTATTACGTATGACCGGGTATAAAATCACATGAGCGCTTTCGTGTGATTTTTTTCCTGCTATTTTTCTAGTTTAGTCAATTTCATAATACTAATTTTTAGCTAGCTGTATAAGGTAATTATAAAATTGACTCAGTTACTTCATCTATTTTTAGGTTAAGATGGACGCATTTGCTAATAACTAGTATAATGAATCCAACGTTTGGCTTAACATAATGATATATGACGTTTATACTTAATTTAATAACAATATGAAGGTTAGAGGGTGTTAAATTTGTTATCTACGATTGGTATTCCTGGATTGATTCTTATAGTAATCATTGCACTTATCGTGTTTGGTCCAAAAAAGCTACCTGAGATTGGTAAAGCAACGGGTGATACGTTACGCGAGTTTAAAAAATCTACGCGAGAGCTATCCCAAGAAGATGATCAAACGAGCAAATTAGAATCAGATAGTAATGCAGATAAAATAAATAAATAATTGCATCGGAGTGATGTGTCGTGTTAAGTAGCATAGGATTCCCTGGGTTAATTCTAATTGTACTCACTGCATTAATTGTGTTTGGACCATCTAAGCTACCTGAAATTGGTAAAGCTGTTGGAAGCTCTTTGCGCGAGTTTAAAAAAGCTACAAAGGATATTGTTTCCGATGATGAGTCTAACAAAATAAATGAAAAAAAATAGCCTATGATAGATGAAGGTGTAAGGGTACGTAACCTTACATCTTCTTTTCTGCAAGCGTTTATCGATATCGGGGGTCGTTGAGTTGTCCAATGAAAACAAATCTGCGTATGAAAATGAAAAAGAAATGAATGTAGTCGGGCATTTAACCGAATTAAGAAGACGACTAATCTGGACAGCAGTCGTATTTATCGTATTCTTTATTGTTGGTATTGTATTTTATAAAAGGATTTATGGATTTTTTGCTGATGACTTCGATTTTACACTGACGGTAACTAGTGTTGGTGATATTGTTTGGATTTATTTTACAATGGCATTTTTAGTTGCAGCAGTTGGGACTATTCCATTTTTAAGTCTGCAGGCATGGTTGTTTGTCCGTCCAGGTTTAACACCTAAGGAGCGGAGGGTTTCCTTAAGTTACATACCGATTATTTTTCTTTTGTTTATAGGTGGACTAGCCTTTGGTTATTATGTATTTGTGTATTTAATTTTACCGTTTTTATTATCTTTAAATGATGGTATGTTTAATGAAATGTTTACCGTTGATAAATATTTCGGTTTTTTGCTGCGTATAACATTACCTTTTGCAGTACTATTCGAAATTCCTATTCTCTCGATGTTTTTAACAAGTCTTGGGATATTAACACCTGCGTTTATGCGTAAGACGAGAAAATACGCCTATTTTGTATTAATTGTCGTTGGAACGATGATTTCACCACCTGATTTTATTCTACAATTGGTCGTAGCGCTGCCTTTAATTGTTTTGTATGAAATAAGCATTGTTCTATCGAGCATCGTCTTCCGAAGAAAGCAGCAAAAGCATGATGCGTTTATGCGAAATTCTTAAGCGAGGTGAAGCAAGTGCGATCTTTTTACCATTATATGATGCGTTACCGTGGTATGAAAAAACCGACTTTAGAAAGCCGGTTAGCTGATTGGATGTTTAGTGACCACGATTTCCCAAAACAATCAACATCCTACAATGAAATTAGTAGTTATTTGGAATGGAATATTCCATTTACAGAAGCCTCCCAAGTGTTTGATCGGCTTTGGGATGAATATCAAACAAATGAAGTGTAACAGTTATGACCCTGGCAGTAGCCAGGGTCATTTATTTTGGCTCTTTATTTAAAGTTTGTTGCTTTTAAAACTTCATAATTGAAGTAAACTCCGTCGTAGTACTCGTGATTTCCGCTCCGGGCAGTCGCTTTCCGCGGGCACGGCTTCAGCTAACTCAGAAGCAAAATGCGCTTCTGAGTGGATCTTCAGCTCGCGCTGTCCCGCAGGAGTCGACTGCCCGGAGCTCCAATCACCCGACGCAAAGAGAAATCCCATTAGCAGCGGAGGAAATCCACTTCGACTCCTGCGGGAATAGTGGCCTAAGTGAGACCCCACAGCGCGAAAGCGCGAGGAGGCTCACTAGCCCCCCGCGGAAAGCGAAGTGGATTTCCGGAGCGGGTTAACCACTCTCCAAGTTACGACGCATATTAGCTATTTTGCGTATAACAACAAACGTTTAGAAGACAACCTTTATGTTAATTGAATATCAACGATTTGCTTTAAAGGGATAGTTAATGTTGATTCAATCTGTACAAGCCTTAATGTTTGTTGTTGTGTATTCATACTAGTAATCATTCCTTGATATTTGTGGTTTTCACGATTTTGAAATGTAATTAATTCAACTGCGAGTTTCTGCTGTATAGACATCTGAATCAGATAATTGATCCGTTCTAATTCTTGTTCATCGAGCTGTGGAGGCAAGCTATATTGATCTTCTTTCCATAAATTTTTTAACATCTCGACGTGCTCTGGTAGCATTAATGATGTCCATTTTATATTGCCCCTATCATTTACCATAATTATCACCTCTTTTTTATTATAACCAAACATTAGTTCGTAAATCAATGTATATTCGAACGTTTGTTCTGATATAATGATATAAGGAGGAGATAAATGTGACTGCGGAACAAGTAAAACGTTACCAATACCGGACCGTCGAAATTATTTATGTATATTCAGGGGGACAATGGACGAAAAGAAAAGTGAAAATTATTGGCTATTCAAATACGCAGCTTTACGCCTTTTGTTATTTGCGCAAAGCAAATCGTAGTGTGAACCTCTCCAACTAATTGCTATCGCAATTTGATGGAGCATCCCTTATCTTGAATACAGTACAAAATAAGCTTTGTTAAGCCACCTTCGGTGAATTCATTGCTTGATTAAGACTAATTAACGAAGACAAAGTCTGTTGTGTTCTTTTTGACAACTCAGGAACTTTTGCCTGAAGAGCCAACCATTTCTTTTCAGAAATGGATTTTTGGAATCCGCGAATGAAATATCGTGCTCCAATGTTATACGTCGCTGAAAGATCTGCGTTATATACTTTGCCTGATGTGAATGTGGCAAGGTCTCTTTTTGTATTACGTTCTACTTTTCCTGAACCATCAAATGCTAATGCGCTTGTATTACGAGCATTTATTCTTGAAATTCGTATACCATGATAATGTCCCATCTCTTCGACTTTATTTTGAATAGCTTTCTTTCTCCAATAACGCAATTTAAAACGAAGTTTCTTTGCACCATAATGATTTCTGGGAACTTTCATTTGATCAAGGTACTCAAATACAATGACGTCGCAATGGTAAGCATTCGCAAATTTTGCGATCTCAGAAGAAGTGTGGTGAATAATCTGTTTTTGCAAACCATTTATTCTTCTCCAAAAATTTGGTGCTGCCACCCAACTAGAAACACGCTGAGCCTTGCGAAGTTTATTCGTCATGGTATACAGTTGGTCTTTTTCCATTGGCTGGTTGAAAAACTTACGAGCCAAGACAGTGCCACTTGCATCCATGATCGAACAAACCGCAGATTTATTAATATTTAAGTCAACAGCACAAATAATTTGGTCTTTGATTTTGTTTTTTGACAGTTCTACTTTCGATGTATAGGTAAAGTTGAGAAAGTATTTCTTTCCTCTTCTTACAAGCTTTGGATTACACTCTTTCCAATCCCAAACCCCTCGTTTATATAGGTCTTGTTCTTTGAATTCGATATCCACCCACACCCAATCATTCTTATGGAATATTTTTATTTGAGCACTTGTATCAGAAGTGCGCTCAAACATGTTTCCTCGATAAAAAACTGGGAATTCTTTATGTTCTATTTGTAATGTTGGGGAATTTTTCTTGAACTTCTTACCTTCGGCAAGAGCAATTTCTTTTTCTTCTAACCAGTTACGATAGTTAGAGCGAAAGCTTTTGATTTTACCAAAAGCACTTGCAATGGCACTTCTTCTAAAGTAAGAAGGAAATTTATAAAAGCGTTGATCAAAATCTTTATATTTTGGAGAAGGATTTAATGTGGTTCTATGTATAAGTCGCTCTACTGCAGGCACGATATCCTTTGAGGTAAATTCATTGAGGTTACTAAATTTTTTTCTATCACATTAATGACAAAGGATAGTGCACAATTATAAATAGCTAAAGTGTTATCAAAAATATGTGAATGATTGGTGATTTTATGACTTAACGTTCTTGCTATTTTCATTATTACACCCCTCTTTACAGAACGTGTGTTCTACAATAAACTATATCATGTAGTTATTTAGTTGTAAACAGAAAAGGAGTAAATCAATGACACCTTTTAACAAGAATAGGCATTCTTTACAAACTCACATATCATTTAATTGTTGTGAACAAAATATAGACATAAGTGTATTTCTGAGGTCATGTTGAAAAGGCTAAGAGAGATTACTCTATCACTATTTGAAAAATGAGATTGCGAACTTATAGAATTGAATGGCAAGGAGGAGCTTATACATATTTTGTTTGATGCCCCACCTCAAATCAATCTAGCAAACACCATTAATAGTTATAAAACTGTGACATCTCGTTATATAAGGAAAGATTTCCAAGAAGAACTATCGAATTATTATTGGAAACCTTATTTCTGGAGTAGAAGCTATATGATCTTAACTACTGGTGGAGCAACTATTGATGTAATAAAAAAATATATCGAAAATCAAGGAGAATAAAGACCTTAGCGCCTAACCCCCACTAAATCGGTAGATTTTGAAGGGGAATGCGGCGCTAACATTTTGGTTCAATATGAATCAAATATTTGCTTATAATCTGATTTAACGAAGTGATTCATGAAAGCTAGAATGGATACATTGCCAATAATTGTGCCTTAATGAACAGTATTAATCCATGATATAGTTATAGAAAGAATGACAGCTATTTTTCTATCAATTTACGATCTACAATTAGGAGGTAAAGTCATGAAGGTCATCACGGCATCTACTCCGGACCAACAAGCCTATGTAAAAGAATTAATTGAAAACCTGTACAGTCGTATTTTTCCTTGCTTTTTTACTACGACTTACATAAGTGAGTTGAAAGATTTTGAGTTAATGAGGGTTCCGAATCTCTCTGAATTATCATTACATGAAATAATGGAAGTAACTGCAGCTATTCAAACGATATCAACGATATTAGAAACGATTGCGCAAACTGAGGAAGAACTGGAGTCGTATAACTCTGTGTTTAAAAAAAGTACAGCAATTTTAAATAACTATCATATTGATTTTCCTTTTCAGCTTCTCGACTTTCAACATACAATAGTGGCAGAGCCTAACCAAAAAATTCATTAGGTAGCTTCTAAAAATGTTGCTTGCTAGCGTACGATAAGAGTATTAAGATCTCACGCTAAGAAATGGGAGGCGCTTATCGATGGCAATGCCTATAATGGTTGAATGGGTACTTGTGACGAATGGAAAAGAAATGCGACTAGCAAATGAAGTGAATATGTTTGAAATCCAATTAGATTATTATCGATTATTTCCAATAAATCAAGTCATCGAAATAAAAAGACATCAAGATTCACAACAAATTGGAAACGGTAAAATTGTCGAGTTAGCATGGAAAAACAACTGCACACATTGTAAGTTTCAACTGATTTCCTTATTTAATGTCAATTAACGACATTAAATTGAATCGTGTATGGAGAGAAAACGTAGATTTATGCGCTTGCCCGGGAAATAGACAAGACTTATAATAAAACGTAACGACATGAGAATAATAGTTCTCATGTTTTTGTGTATAACTTTTTAGTTCAAGGCCTACACCTATCTGAATCTTTTACGTACAATAAACTAACAACATATGTAGAAGAGGGGGATACGAATGTTTACACCACCGAGGGGACCATTACCGTTCGGCCAAATGCCTAATCCGGGTGCTTTTCGCGGTCCATTTTCGTTTGGACCTGGTGTTGGTAATCCAGGTGCTTTTCCGGTTGGGCAAACCGCTGCCCAAGGAGGGCTAAAAGGGTTGCTGGCAAAATTCACCGGAGGCGGTGCTGCCCAATCAGCGGCGGGTGCACTGAGTCAAGGAACTACAGGCGGTGGCATTGGCATAACTGGTTGGCTTGGAAATGCACAAAAAATGTTGCAAATGGCTCAATCAGCAGCACCAATTGTACAACAATACGGACCAATGGTGAAAAATTTACCAAACATGATTCAAATGCTCAAAGCGTTTAATGAAGTGAATGCTGAAGATGATACAGACGAAGAAATTGAATCAGAAGAGGTTGAAAAGCAAAAAGTAAAAGTTAAAAAAGAGAATTTAAACAAAATCGAAGCGTATGAGAAAAAAGCAGCAAAAGCAAAACCTCAAAAAAAAGTTGCGAAAAAAAGTTTATCTAACGGGGAATCAACACCAAAATTATTTATATAGATAAAGCAGATTTGTTGCAAGAAACGTGCAATTAGACATACACTAGCCTTAACAATTGATGCTAGGAGGAATTATTTGTGGCTAATACTGCTCTTGAAAAAGCAACCTTTGCTGGTGGGTGTTTTTGGTGTATGGTCGAACCATTCGATGAACGCCCAGGCATCCACCAAATAGTTTCAGGATATACAGGTGGAACAACAGAGAACCCAACATATGAAGAGGTTTGTTCGAATACGACTGGCCACGTAGAAGCTGTACAAATTACTTACGATCCAGCTATTTTCTCGTACGAACGTTTATTAGAAACGTTTTGGCAGCAAATTGATCCAACTGACCCAGGTGGCCAGTTTAACGATAGGGGAGAGTCGTACAAAACAGCGATTTTTTATCACAATGAAACACAAAAGGAACTTGCAGAGAAATCGAAACAAGCGTTAAAAGAAAGTGGTAAGTTTCAAAAACCAATTGCAACGATGATCCTTCCTGCTAGTACCTTTTATCTAGCGGAGGAAAAGCATCAGGATTATTATAAAAAGCAATCATTTCATTATAGGTTGTATAAAAAAGGGTCCGGAAGACAAGATTTTATCGAACAAAATTGGAAAAAAAACATGGATAAAACAGAGTTAAAAAAAATATTAAACCCAATGCAATACCACGTAACACAGGAAAATGGGACAGAGCCACCATTTCGAAATGAATATTATGATCATGAAGAAGATGGTATTTACGTGAATATTGTTACTGGTGAGCCATTATTTTCGTCAACGGATAAATATGATGCAGGCTGTGGTTGGCCAAGCTTTACAAAGCCTATTGATAAAAAATCGGTTGATGAGCATACTGATACAACACATGGGATGATCCGAACAGAAGTACGCAGCAAGGAAGCAGATTCCCACTTAGGCCATGTGTTTGAGGACGGACCGAGAGACCGCGGAGGCTTGCGATATTGTATCAACTCTGCTGCTTTACGATTTGTATCAAAGGATGAGATGGAAGAAGAGGGATACGGTTATTTAACCTATCTATTTGAGTAATATTTGTATAGGTTTTCAACCCTTACCATGAGGTAAGGGTTTTTTTACTTAGGAAATTATAAAACATACTAAATGTGATAACATTAAGCATTAGCCACGGCCAGCTCCGAGCGCCAGCGACTAGCAAGACTTCCCTCACCACATGACACGATAGGTCAACACCGGTTCAGTCCAGTCCGTACGTCGCTAATCGGCGCCCTTCGCTATTGTTCATTAAGAGAGTACAAATTAATTCTTTGACGTACGTTATAAATTACGATACGATTATTTTGAATTCGAGACTTTAACTATACAATAAGTTGTCAGTAATTTAATTATGTAAACCCGATAAAAATCCAAGAGGTGACGCGAAATGATTCATATTTTTGAACAAGGTTCTGATGTGGATGCGCCTGTTCTTTTGCTTTTACATGGAACAGGTGGATCGGAAAAAGATTTATTGCCAATTGCACAAATGATTGACCCAACAGCTTCTGTATTGGGTGTCCGAGGAAGTGTATCTGAAAACGGTATGCCACGATTTTTCAAAAGATTACGAGAAGGTGTATTCGATGAAGAAGATTTAGTGGAACGTACTAAGGAGCTTGATGAATTTTTAGATGAAGCTGCTGAAAAGTATGGATTCGACCGAAAGCAAATCGTTGCGGTCGGTTATTCTAATGGAGCCAATATTGCTGGAAGTCTATTTTTCCATTATGAAAACGCGCTTCAGTCTGCTATTTTACTTCATCCAATGGTTCCGAGAAGGAATATTGATCTACCTAACCTGTCAGGCAAACAAATTTTTATTGGTGCGGGTACAAATGATCCTTTAATTCCTCAGCAAGAAACAAATGATTTAGATCAATTATTAAGAAAAGCAAATGCAGACGTCACAATACAGTGGGAAAGTCATGGGCATCAGCTGTCGGAATCTGAAGTGTTAGCTGCGAAAAAATGGTATAATACAACTATAAAATAACATAGCGAGGCCATGAGAGGCCTTGTTATGTTACTTAATTTTACGAAATTTGTAATGTAGGAAGGAGTTATATATGATACATAAAAATTGGGAACAAAATGAGACGATCAAGCAAATCGAATGTGTCCATGCCAATGCAAAAAAATTCGTCGTTGATACGACATTAACACCAGGTAAAATCTATGATGTTAAAAATGAAACGGACGAATTTTATTTCATCATTGACAACACAGAACGCATCGGAGGATTTTTGAAAGACTATTTCAAAGAGGTATAATTGCATCTGTTTTCTAACAAACAAAAACTAACCTTTGCTCACAAAGCGATGGTTATTTTTTGTTATGGTTATTTTTATATGTATATTCGAATAAATTTTCAATTAATAGGCAACTATAGTAAGGTGCTTTTTTACAAATTTAATAGATTAAATTGCTTGTTGCTCTTGTATTTAATTGGAATTTACTAGATACTATGAATAAGTCTTATGGAGGAGATGGTTTGGATGAAACGACTAGTCATGATCCGTCATTGCAATGCTGAAGGTCAACACAAAGATTCTCCCTTAACAAAGGATGGTGTGACACAAGCACAGCAATTGGCAAAGTATATCGATGAACACGCATTATCCATTAACAGAATCATTTCCAGTCCATATCTTCGGGCAATAGAAAGCATAAAGCCTTATGCCGAAAAAAATGATATTACGATCGAGATTGATCATCGTTTACAAGAACGAATGTTAAGTGAACTACCAATTGATGATTGGCTAGAGGTACTCGAGGAATCGTTTGATAATCTTGATTTCCGGCTTCCTGGTGGCGAATCATCGAACGATGCATTCGAAAGAGCAAATGAAGTGGTACAGGAAGCAATAAGCGACACGAATAACGAAACGATTGCGATTGTCACGCATGGTAATCTACTAGCAATTATGCTAAAGCAGTTTGGGGACGATGTTGGTTTCAAAGATTGGATGCAATTGTCTAATCCGGATCTCTTTGTTATAGAAATTGCTGGAGAAAATTGCACCGTAAATCATTTATGGGAATAACTAAAGCACTACTTTAATTAAGGGTTTACTGAGATTTTTCCACTAATTTATATAGAAATTTAATGAAGGCGTGCACATATTGTGGCACGCCTTTAAATTAGAGATATAAATTGGCAAGCATAATACCACGTGCTGCCCGGTAAATTTGGTTATATTGACTTAATGGTAAAGGATTTGTTCCTTTTCCTAGTTCGATTGTGTAACCGGGCCGATTATATTCTTGGATAAACCAGTCTTTATAACCAGCATAACTGTCGACTGTCCGGACCGGTTGATAACCACTAACATTTGCATATTCATTAACAATAGCTTCCGCTTGAGGAGGCTGTTGATTTTCAAATCCCCAATAAATAACTCGTCCTTGCGTATGAAATGCATTAACTCTACTGAAGTCTCGTTGTCTTGTTAGATTCGCCATTGCAGCAGCCTCTGGTTCAGAAAGTGGAGCAGGACCAGCAAAATCCCTTGGTCCAGGTTCTTGCGCTTTTCTTTGTCTTTCAATTTCCCATTTTGCCGGGAATTGATTATTTAAATCTACGCCTCTAATATTTGCTTTCCAATTTGAAAAATCTAGATCTCCATTGTTCATTTCAATTACATTGCTTCGATATGGTTCTTGTTGTGGCGGACCATGAAGAACAAGATTAACTCCATCCGGATTAACCATAGGAACTGAAGATAGCAAGACGTTTTGATAAATTTGTTCCAAATCTACCCCTTCCATACTGCCATTATTCGTAAGTGCCAATAAAAAATCATTTAAAAACTGCATCATTATTGGAGTTGTAATCCATTCATTTGCATGGAAAGAACTATTCATATGGACGCGTTTACTGCCATTTCCGATTCTTAGTTCTGTTATTGGTTTACCCATCACAGAATCGCCAATCGACGACTGAATAATAAATGGGTAAATTGTACTTAACTGTTGGATATCTACTTGCATTGTTTCAAAATCATACGCTTGTTTGCCGTTTACTACTCTCCATGTTACTCGAATGGGAATAACGATCTGTTGACCTACTTGTAATGTGGTCGGATTAACATTAGGATTAACTAATTGAATAGCATCAACAGACAAGTTTCTACTCTGGGCAATAGACCATAATGAGTCCCCAGACACAATCGTATAGCTTGTCGTTACGAAACCAGGTATTTGTAATGTCTGCCCTGAATATAGTTGGTTTGGATTAATTTGGCGGTTAGAATCAAGTAACAAACGTAATGTTAGCTTGAACAATTGGCTATAATACCATAATGAATCACCTTGACGAACGGTTACTTGCATAGATTTGCCTCCTATCATACGTTAGACAATACATCATATGTTTAGGATCTAGGCTTAATTCGGATAAGTGAGAAACTAAGAAAGCAAACAATCTGTTAAATAGCGGTTTTACTGTTTAATTTATGCATAAAATAAGCTATAATGTTACATGATGAACTTTTGCAGTTAACTTACTACTAGTTAGTTGATTTTTAAGGAGGAGTTTTACTTGGCTTTTGTTATTACATCACCTTGTAAAGTAGAGAAAGCTGGAGAATGCGTTGAAGTATGTCCAGTAGATTGTATAGAAGAAGGAAAAGACATGTTTTATATTGATCCTGATATTTGCATTGACTGTGGAGCTTGTGAGGCAGTTTGCCCTGTAGAAGCAATTTACATGGAAGACGAAGTTCCAGATAATGAAAATGAATATATCGCATTGAACCGCAAGTTCTTTGAGGAAAAATAAAAATAGTTGTACAAGCTATTTATAGCATGAAAAGAAGCGATTATTCTATCACAAGGAATAATCGCTTCTTTTTATAAAAAAATTCAATCAATAGAGCGTTAGCAAAAACGATAACTGTTTATCAATCGATGGTGGTAGTGGCTGCTCTTTCAATTTATATATCATATTTCTATTTGGTTTGTTTTTGTATAGATAGTTTAAAATTAGATTTGCCTTATCATTTCGTTCTAATAGGGAATAGGCTACGTACCATGCTTCAGGACTACTTATTTTAATGCCTTGCCAACTGAAGCTAGGAGTGGGAGGAATATGAACAAGTCCGAGTTCACCATGTATCGAAAAGTTTCCGATTATTTCAACCGGAATTTCACCATTTATTAAGATTTTATATTTT
>NZ_JBJGXI010000074.1:0-16594 GCF_045635475.1 Radiobacillus sp. PE A8.2
ATCATAATGCTATTTTTGTAATGCTTTAACTAGCACATCTAAATTTTGATACATTAATGTAAAATAATCTTCATCATTATTTATATCTTCTTCCGTAAGGACTTCTAGATTATGAATATTTAATGACTCTACTTCCGTTTCGGCTTGAATGACATCGGCAACCTTCGACTCAATGTTTTGTTCAAAAAGTAAATAACGAATATCATGCTCCTTCACCAAGTCAATGATCGTTTCCAATTGTTTTTGTGAAGGCTCTTGCGTAGATGATATGCCAGAGATAGCTATTTGCTCTAAACCGTATGCAGATTCCCAGTATCCATAAGCTGCGTGTGTTACTAAAATTTCTTTGTTCTGGAACGTTTCAAGTTTATGAAAATCGGTATCTAATTCTTCCAATCTAGTTTTCAGATTTTCAAAGTTTTGTAGAAATTCGTCTTCCGCTTCTGGCTTTAGCTCAATCAAAGTTTTCATAATATTTTCAGCAAGTGAAATGGATCTGATAGGATCTATCCATACATGTGGATCGGCATCCTCATGATCATGAAGGTGTTCTTCATCATCATGGCTATCAATATCTTCTTGGGTTTCTTCATCATGGCTATGGGTATCTTCTGAATGGTCTTCTTCATCATGACTATCGGTATCTTCTTGGTGTTCCTTCTCATCGTTTGTGTGTTCTAGTAATGCGATCCCTTCAGAAGCTTCAACCATTAATACTTGCTCGCTTTCCAGCGCATCACCTATCTTCTTTGCATATGTTTCAAGTTGTGCTCCATTATAAATAAATGCATCTGCTTTCGCTATCTCAAGCATGGTTTTCGTTGTTGGTTCATAAGTATGCGGATCGGAACCAGCAGGTAGAATTGATTCTACTTCAACATGTGAACCCCCGATTTCGCTCGCGAAAAATGCTATTGGATATATCGTTGTATAGATCGACAATACATCACTTTCATCAGTTGTCTGTTGCACTTCTTTATCCGCACCACATCCAGTTAAAAGAGAGATTACAGCAGCATTAATTACTATCACCCAAACAAACTTCTTCATTTAAACTCCCCTTTTGTATTATTCATGTCATTATAATCATAATGATTCCGATTTATGTGTAATTCAAATCAAAATTGTTGCGATTTGTACATCTATGAATTATACGGAATTTTGAACAGTTTGTAAATAGTAATCATTACGTTTTATTAATAAATTTTAAATCTAATTGATAATAGAGAAACAGAAATGGGAGCCATGTTTCACACTAAGCTCTCCTCTCTACCTCTCTACAAACTAGCCAATGTTTTCCGATGTTAAAAACCTTACTCCTGCATAACAATAGTTTCCAAGTTTTTGTACCCATTGCACGCGGGTAATAGTTTCCATACGTAACTCAACATCTTCCTTAAAAACAAGCATTTGATTTGGGCTTAATTTAACCTTTTACCTTTAATGGATTCCACTTTCTAACGGCTTGAATATTTCCTCTACACCAACGATCTAGTTTCTTTAATAAATCCGCAAATGTTTCAGGTGAAAGTCCAACTGCAAGTGTCTCATTAATAAAAACGGATTTCTGCTTGTGTTTTTGAAGGATCATTCCTGTCGCCATGTCTTCTGTTATAACTCCAGTTGCAAATCCTCCTATTTCCTCAATTGAGGTTCGTCGAAATAATGCATTACTACCAATGTACATTGTTGCATTATAACGATCCTTTCCTTCTTCCAATTTGCGCATGAAAAAATCCTGTTCGTTCGTGATCGGCTCTTCATAGAATAAATTGTGCTGAAAGGCATCGGCGTTATAAAACACTTGTGGTGCTTGAACGAAAAAGAGAGACTTTATCATCGATAAAATAACCAAGCGTTCGCTTGAGGAAATTTGCCTTTGGCACCATATCAGCATCCATTGTTTTGATAATCTCACCATCCGTTTTCGTCATGGCATGGTTAAGATTACCTGTTTTCGCATGCTTATTATCTGGTCGATCAATGTATGTAGTTCCTAACGATTCAGTTAAACGGCGAATATCACAGTGACGTCCATCATCACAAACAAATATCTTCAGCTGTTACTTTGGATAGTTTATCATTTGTGAAGCAGTTATGGTTCTTCTTAACAAGTCAGAAGGTTCATTATAGGTTGCAATGAGAACATCAACAGTAGGTAATTCCTTAAATCAGATAATGATATAGGTATTCTTTTAAAAGATTTCGTGGAAAGCAGTGTGAAAATAGATACAATAAGACAAGAATGCATGAGGATAAGCCCAACCAAGCTAGCAATTCGGTATGGAAAGTATCACTCCTTTTCAATAGTTTTAGTGCGGATGGTTTTCCCAATAGCATGAAAAAGAAACCAGTATCTATTGAAAGATGCCAGTTCCTTGCGTGGTAATTCAGTAAAGATTATTTAATTACTTTTAATTCCATAGTTTTTCACTTTAGCTTGAACATCAACATTTACTTTAACATTTGGATAAACCTCGTCATACCAATTCATTTGTTCCCATTCTTGAAAGCTCATCTTATTGCGAACATATCTGCCAAGACCAAGCGAATCAACCTTGTTATCCTGCAACATTTTAATAATATCATCACTCACCTTTTTTACATGCTGCTCAATTTTTTGCTCTAGAAATTTTTGATCCTCTGGTTTGCTTAAATCCTTTGAACCATTGTACTCTAGTGGTGATCCTTCAACTCTTACAACGATGTCTACCGTTATATCATCCTTGTTATTGTATGTAGCTGAAATATCTCTTGCATTTTTCAAGGAACTAAACATAAGCTGTACTGGTTCGTTTTTACCTTCTTCTTCAAACTTTAAGTTAATTGAACCTGCACTAAAATCACCATTTAAAAAGAAGAAATAGCGAGAAAGATATGGTTCAAGCTTAGTAACATATTGATCATCACGAAACAAGGCAATACCATCTACCATTACTTCCTGTTCCACCAGTTTCAATATTGGTGCTGATGGGTCTCTACCTTTATCATTAATATCTCGCTGGAATTGAAATAGCGTTGCTTCTGGTATCGAATTCATTTTTGTTTCTTTTTCCAATAATTCATCAATGTAGATACTAGACCTGGGCTTTTCTGGAAAATCAGGCTTCATTATCTCACTAGCTGTTCCTTCAACTACTGCAATTTTGATTTGCCTACCAAAGATTGGATCTCTGGCAAATGTATCAATATCTTCTCGTATGCCATATTCGGCAAGATCTTTACCAAATAAAATCACCTTAATTTTCCCACTTGCAATAATTCTATTTGTCTTTCTGGCCAAGTTTAGCATTGCTTCTTTATCTATTTTTGCATCGGTAGAAATTACTTCTCTTTTCTTTTGTGCATCTGGATCAACTTGAGGTATCGATGCCGTTACGTGTAAAGTCCTGTTTTTTTCATATTCTTCTTTATTAAATAAATCTAATCCTAGAGCGTTAATAAAACCAGCTTGTTCGACAATTCTCTGATCTGAACAACCAGTAAGGAATATGACTAGTACAACGATGCAGCATAATTTGTTAACTATCATATCGTACCCTTCCTCTTCGTCATATTATTAATTCCTAATAAGCACAGCAATAACAGAGGTAACCCAAACGCAACAAAAAACTCAACGATTGTTACTTTAAAAAATGCTTCTTCAATTAATCGTTGTATATCTAATCTTGTCGTTGCAAGATAAGAGCTAAGCAAGAGAAAAATTAGCAACCATTGTACTTTTATTTTCGGAAAAAGTCTTTCAGATATATGTAATGCAGGCCAAAAATAAAGGGTAATAGTAACGATTATATTTAATAAGAAGAAAGGATAAATAAGAGTATCTATCCTTTCTAAAAAACTGAATTCAATATATTGAAACATTAAAAGTGTTGGATACAAGGTTTCCATTAATTGTCCGAAACTGTAAAATCCGAATGCAACTATACAAATATACATATAAATAATTGTCGTCACCAAGTTTCCTAAAAAAACTCCTGTAAAATTTTTCCGTCGGCTGTCAATATGCGGGAAAACTAATAAAATAAATTCATAGCCTAGAAATCCACTATACACATTAAAATAACCTTCCACGTAGGAATCAGACCTTTCATTAAAAAAGAAAGTAGTCAAATTAACAGCGTCCCAAGACGGGAATATCCATATTCCAAACACAACAATTCATATTGTCAAAAAGAAAATAATTGTAGTTATTTTCGAAATATTATAGATTCCCTTTATAATGAATAGATAAGCAGTACCCAATATTATAAAGATAAATGGAAATGCTTTTGTTGTTTGAAAAGACACAATTTGTAACAGAATTACATAGTCCCGACAAACTAATATTGCAATCAAACACCATACCCCTATTAGAAAGAAGTAGATAGGAATATATAGAAATTTAGGCAACACATCCTCTATTATTTTAAAAATCGATCTCCCTTTGCCATACTTGTATACTAAAAATATGAGGAAAATGTTGAATGAAGCAATAGCAAAATGCATGACAAGGAAAATCCATCCATTCCTGCCATAGGCTTCACCAACTGTACGCGGGATACTGAATAAAGTAACTCCTGTTTGATTCATAAAAACGAGTATTGCTACCGTAAATGGATGTAATTTTTCACGCAACTATATCCCTCCACCTCAACGACTTATAATTATCTTTTTTTAGGATTTGGTGATATGGACTGTGTAGGTCTTGTTTTCTTTAATCCATATGGAGCACGAATAAAGTAGTTCAGCCAATCTCTCGGATGTGTAGGTGCAATTGGATTGACGTAGGGTGTGTTCAAATTAGTTAATCCACCAAGATGTATGACCAAAAGTAATAAACCTACGATGAGTCCAAAATTGCCAAACAAACCAGCTAAAATAATTACCATAAACCGAGCAATTCTTAATGATGCGCTTAAGATATAATTCGGGATAACAAACGACGAAATTGCAGACACTGCTACTGCAATGATGAGCGTATTACTAACCAACCCAGCATCAACCGCCGCTTGTCCAATGACAATTCCTCCTACAATACCAATGGTCTGACCGATTTTTGTTGGCAGCCTTACTCCTGCTTCCCGCAAAAGCTCGATTGCAATTTCTAGCATTAATGCTTCAACCAAAGGTGGAAAAGGAACCCGATGTCTAGACTCTGCTAGTGACATTAAAATCGTTTGTGGAATTACTTCATAACTATATGTCGTGGCGGAAACGTATAATGCTGTAAACGTTAATGTAATAATAAACGCAAAATACCGCATCAGTTTCATCGATGTACTAATAATCCATCTATTGTTTTTATCATCTGGTGATTCGAAAAACTCAAAAAAATTAGTAGGTGCTGTGAACACCGTCGGACTATGATCAACAATACCGGCAATTTTTCCAGAAACGAGCTTTCCTACGATAACATCGGGACGCTCCGTAGTGAAAAATTGGGGGAAGATAGAATTAGGAAACTCATCAATCATTTGCGCAAGCATATTAGCATCTTCAATCGAGTCAACCTTTACTTCTGATATCCTTTTATCTAATTCTTTAACTATGTCATTATTTGCTACTCCCTCAATGTACATTAAAGCCACGGTCGATTTTGTTAAATCACCCACAATGAATTTTTTCACTTTTAATTTCGGTGTTTGAAGCCTTCTTCTTATTAAAGACAGATTCACATTTGCCTCTTCGATAAAAGCATCATGTGCGCCTGTAATTATACTTTCTGATTCAGATTGAGTAATTGACCTTGATTTAGGACCATAAGCATCAACGATGTATGTCTTATTATGTGATAAAATAGCTACTTGTCCCTTTAAAATACCATCAACCGCTTCTATACATGTATCAATTCTTTTGTATTGCTTACGACTGAATAAGTTAGCAAGCTCACTCTCTTGTACATTGTTTAATGGCTCAATAATGTCTCTATCGAGGATCACATTTTCAATTAAATGACCAAAAAACACTAGTTTCACACCAATATTATTCACTGTATATTGTGTCAAATCATCACAATCTACTAGCGCAGCTAATATATTTTCCTCAGTTGGAGACTTTTGTTGTTTTTCAGGCTTTGCTTGTTGATGACTGTCTTTATTTTCTTTAAACAAAAAGCTGAAAAACCCCATGAATATCCTCCACTCAAAGTGTTATTTGTTTTTAAAATGCCACCTAAGTTAAAAGAATATACATCACTACTGCCCAGATTGATCCTTATACTACAAAAAGCTATCCAATTGGATAGCTTTTTGTAAAGTAAATATTTTTAACTCTTTTTATACATGCTTATCTTTCATCAATTAATGAGACAAGCTTGCACAATGTTTTCCAATTACGCACAGTCGATGGCACACCTAGCTTGTCAACTTTACTTGCAAGAGGTGAATTGCGTATACTTGTGCCAAATAATAAATAAATATCTCTACCAATTAGAAAATATAGCTCATCTTCAAATAAATAATCGTGTAAATCATCCACTTTTTCTAGCGCTGGTTCATGTAAGAGTAACGATACATACAAACTTTCACCTACCGCTGATCGTTCTGCCTTTCTTACTTGATCATCTGTAAATGGACATTTACGAATCAATGCTTTTAATTCTTCAGAATTTCTTAGTATCACAGGGATTTTAGCACCAAAAGTCGCATCAATTTCAGATTCGATTCGATTTCTTAATTCGTCTTCATGTTCTTCGGACTCAAATATTACATTCCCGCTTTGAATATACGTTTGCACATCGTGTAATCCAATATTTTCAAATCTTTGTCTTAAATCTGCCATTTTCATTCTGTTTTTTTTACCTACATTGATTCCACGTAAAAATGCAATATAGATTGTCACTATCTCACCACTTTTCAAAAATATCAAATCGATTGCTTATATTGCTCATAACCGGTCCTGCCAAATACACACTTAAACATCACTCGAAAGGGATATTAGCTTAGAACTCTTCCATTTGCTTTAAAGCATCTTTTAAATTTTTAACATCTTCGCTAGAAAGTGTTACACCTTTTCCCATTTTCTCATGATCAGGCGCCCAGTCCCGTATGTCGTATTTAGGGTCACGCCCATTCCAGCTGACAAGGTTAAGTTCCTTTTTCCAACCCTTTGGTGATTCAGACAATGTTGCTATCGTTTTTATAATTTCATACTTAAGTTCAGCCATACCTTTCATCCTCCCTATACTACTATAAAAATAGAATAACATAGTACACGGGTTCGTAGGTAGATTACTCAATTAGAACACACAACAAATCTAAGAAAAATAATTAAATTCCGCTTCCACACGTGCTTCTATCTCAATTAGACCCGGTTCTATTGGTGTCGATACACCACCCACTTCGGCACTTGCCAGTTGTTGATATGGTTGTAATATCTGCTCCTTCAATTGCTCTATCAATTTATTAGGAACAGGATCCAAATTTACCCGCATCGTTCCCGCAATCACCTGAGCTTTATTAGTGGCATTTTCAACTGCCATTTTTAGCGCTTGTTGGTAAAAAACTTCCCGATCCTTAACATTGAAAGTAATTGTTGTAATCTTGTTTACGCCACTTTGTACAGCAGTATCAATCACTTTACCTGTTTGCTCGATATTATCTAATGTAATGGATAGTAGATGGGTTACTTCATACCCCTTAAATTTCTGACTCCCATCAATATAATCGTACTGTGGGAAAATCGTATAGTCTGCCGTTTGGATATGGTCTTGATCTATAGATAACCGTTGCAAAGATTGGATAACGTTATCTATAATCCGAGCATTTTCTTGTTGTGCTGTTTCAAGCTCTACATCCTGTGTTACGACTCCTAACTGGATCCTAGCAACATTTGGTTCAACAGATACGAAACCAGACCCGTATACCGTCATATTTCTTGGCTTTGTATGATAGCTTTGTCTTACAGGAGGATAGTACATGTTTTTATCCCCTTCCAAATAATTTTAACTACTATTTATATCATGTTTTATTTATATGAAATATGTCAGTTTTTTTGCCCTAATTGTATTTGCTAGTTCAGTCCATTCTATAACTAATGATTTTGGGCCATCCAAATCCACATAAAACTGATTGATCTAACATTCCCAAACTATATGTGAATGTGATTCTTTGTATATTAGCAGACAAAATACGCGCTTTAGGAGATTCTGGTTAATCCATCGTTAATCTTAAGATATAAGATTTAATACTATCACTTGGTTGTGCCTTAAACACATACACCACTATAAGATTATTGACTAAATCACTCAATTGTTTATATAAGAAAACTACCTGCACAATTTTTCTTCTTTATTAATCACGTAATCTCTTGTATACTATACTTCGAGTCTCGAAAGAAAGGTGAATAAAATGACACAATTAGCTGAAGCACAGCTAAAAATAAAAGAAAGAATTTGGTCAAAAGACTTTGCCCTCATTTGCATGGCAAACTTTTTTATTTTCTTAGGGTTTCAAATGACCTTGCCAACACTACCATTGTTCGTACAACAATTGGGTGGAAGCGACCAACTAATTGGAGTAATTGTTGGTGTATTCACTTTTTCCGCTTTATTATTCCGACCTTATGCGGGGCATGCGTTAGAATCAAAAGGAAGACAATTTGTTTATATGCTAGGATTAGGCATTTTTGTTATATCTGTTGGCTCTTTTGCCTTTATCACTAGCATTGCAATATTGCTAATGATGCGTGTCGTGCAAGGTATTGGTTGGGGTCTATCCACAACAGCTACTGGTACGATCGCTACAGATCTGATACCACCTAAGCGTCGTGGTGAGGGTATGGGGTATTTTGGCCTTTCTGGAAATATAGCACTAGCATTTGGTCCCGCGTTAGGATTAGCACTTGTTGGTACAATATCATTTACGCAATTATTCTTAATTTGTGGTGCACTCGGTCTCGTTGCCGTACTGTTAGCTTCGCAAATCACTTACAAAAAAGTAGAAGAGTCCGAATACAAAACGGTTCCCGTTAAATTCGATATTTTCGAAAAAAGTGCCATCCAACCGTCGATTCTGTTATTCTTTATTACCGTAACCTTTGGCGGGATCGCATCATTTTTACCATTATACACAGCCGAGCAAGGAGTAGAAGGTATTGAGTTCTACTTTCTTGTATTTGCTATAGCCTTAATGCTATCACGGACATTCGCGGGTAAAATCTACGATACGAAAGGGCACATTGTCGTATTTTTGCCAGGTACAATCTTGATTGCAAGTGCCATGCTATTATTAGTTTGGCTGCCGAATTCCTTCATTCTTTATACTGCAGCAGCACTATATGGATTCGGATTTGGTACAGTTCAACCAGCACTGCAAGCATGGTCAGTCGATAAAGCTCCCGCTCATCGAAAAGGAATGGCCAACGCAACATTTTTCTCATTCTTTGACTTGGGTGTCGGTATCGGGGCAATATCATTCGGACAAATAGCATATGTATTCGGATATAGCTTCATTTATTTAACATCAGCCTTTTCCGTGCTGATTTCAATCGCTATTTATATTGGTGTTCTATTAAAAGGCAGAAAAGCTACTATAATTTAATGCTAAAAAAACGGCGGACTTTTTTAAAGGTTCACCGTTTTTTTATAATTTATTTTCTAACCATTCCATCAGTTGTTTTTTTGGAAAATATCGTTGACCATTCAGCTCCACCATAGGTATGTCAGGGTATTTTTCTAGAAATGCCGGGATATCTGCTTTATCAATATCAATATTCCAATGAAGATCCTTTTCTTTAATCAACCACGGTTCATTATCATCGACATCAAAATTCAACAAAGACTTACTATCCGCATTCCCAAAATTTTTCAAGCCTTCCCCGATAAAATACCCCATAGCAGCAAGACCAATTGCAAACCAGAAGAAATTAAAGTCCATTTGTGATCAATCCCTTTGTTATCTTTTATAATTATATCTAGTCCTTTTTCAGGATGTATTTTTTTGTCCAAGAGTATAATAGTAAGCTTATCATTATGATAGTTGTTAGTATGAAACCAATTGCATCCCAAAACGAGGTACTATTAACCGAATTAAATAATTGTGGTACCGTATTGTTAAAAACAAAAAGTAATTGTGGTACAAAATAAAAAACAAAAAGACTCATCGTTAATGCTACACTGAATAAATAGAACACGGCATAAAACCTAACAAACTTCTTTTCTGTTTCATACAATACATCATTACTAGTAGTTTTTACAATTGAAATTTTCTCGCTAATCCACTTTTTTCCACTTTCCATTAAGTTATAGCATCCAGTTAAATTTTCCAATACATAATATAAATCTGTTTTCATAAAAACACTACACTGATAGATGAACTTAATGAAAATATCGAAAATAATTACCGCCATAATACCTTGGAATATTGGGTTACTTGATATTAATGAACTAATTAATGCGATAAATAAAATAATATTATCGAATAACAGTCCACCTAAATATGGTACTAGTCGCTGTTTTGGTTGTAACTTCCATGTAGGTGTGAGATCAGTTTGTAGAACAATTAAAAAAAGTCTATGTCCAATCTCAAGTTTAGTGGCCAAACCATAGGATCTGGCTGCCAAAATATGACCCCATTCATGGTGAAGTAGGATAACGAATGTTATGCCAGAATAAAGTAATGTATTCATTATCATTGAATCAAATAAAAACAGGTCTTTATAATGTGGAAACAATTCTGGTTGTATAATAAAAATAGCAACATTAATAACTAATATTAAAAAATATAGTGACATCGTCCTTTTATTGAAATACCATTGACCTAATTTAATTGGAACACCTTGGAAATCTTTTGGGCTTTCATTTATCACTTGTTGATCAATTATATCTCCATCAATAGATTCTACTATATTCATATCTATTAACTGATTTGTAAAATCAGTCATGTCTATTTGTTCTTGCGGATATTTGATTTTTAATACTTCAGCGATTTTATCATTTGGAAAATTTTGTTCCATCATTTCTATCGCATCCACACATATTTTAGGCATCTCAAAAAACTCACCAGTCAGATTGTTCTCTGCAATATAGTTTTTCTTATCCTGACGTATAGTTAAAGGGGAAAGTTTTATTTTCGAATTATTTTTAATGATCATAAATTAGCTGCCACCTTTTTAAAATGTAAAAGGATACTAGAATATTAGACTAGCATCCTTTTACTAAAATCATTTTTCTATTATGATTTTGGTGGAGGAGGAAAGAAAATGCACCACCAACAAAGGCTACCTGTAGTTTTCACCTTAGAAAGTTTACGAATTTGCATAATTTCACCACCTTTCATTTAAAATTTATATATCAACTATTTAAGTATTCTAACCATTTAGGATAGACTTCCTTAAATGCGTCAACTAACGTTGGGTCAAACTGCGTACCTTTACCCTGTATTATTCGTTTATATGCCTCTTCTGCAGGCAATGCAGGTCGATATGAACGTGAAGATGTCATTGCATCAAAAGAATCAGCAATAGCAACTAATCTTGCCAAAAGCGGTATATTTTGATTACTTAGTTGGTCAGGGTATCCTTTTCCATCCCAGCGCTCATGGTGACTTCTTACTACACTTATACAATTTTGCAAACCCTCAATATTTGTTACTACTTTAGATCCAATCACTGGATGACTCTTAATTATTTCAAATTCTTCATCCGTTAATTTCCCTGGTTTAGTTAAGATATAATCTGGAATGTTTGCTTTTCCTATGTCATGCAATAAACAAGCAAAGTTAAGTGATCTTAAATCTAATTCGCTAAACTTTCCTAGATTTTTAGCAAAAATAATAGAATACTTTGCTACCCGTTGACTATGTCCTCGTGTATATCGATCCTTTAATTCTAAAGTTTCGACAACACCTCTCACAATTCCTTCTATTTGTACATCATATGAATCTTTTATTGCATTTACGTACTTGTGGAATCTAATGAGTATAATATAAGTAAAGATTGAAATAACGGCAATAATACTTATAGGTGCTATAACATTGGTTGTTTGCAAGATTATACCAACCAAACTGTATTTTAAGAGGGTTCCAATCAGAACTGTAAAAAAATATTTATTATTTACAAATATTGGCGTGAACAATATAAAAAAGATTTCTGTAATACTTCCAACATAGTAACTATCACTATTACCCCAATATAAAATAATATCATTCACAAAAATAATTGCAGTGTACGTTATAAAATAAATGTATTTTATTAGTCCTGGGTTGTCCTTATTAAAAAAATAAATAGCAATTGGTAGTAAACCTAAAAGAATTATGTATATTCCATAAGTAACACCCTGGGATACTACTTCATCTGCCCCATAAACTAAAAATTGTCCCAGAAATAATTCATATATTTCATAGCCTATTGAGATTGTATAGAATAGTATAAGGAAAAGTCTTGCTGCATATTTCTCTTCATTCAAGAGTGCGACACTATTAATATTTTTTTTTTGCATGATTGGTAACCTCACTATAAATGACATTCTAACTCTAATGTTTTATCAAAGTTTTAGATTATGAGATTCCTCTATTTATATCTTAGAGAAACATGAGTAATAACCAAAGGGACTTTTGACCTATATTAGAGTTTTATTTAGATTTTTTTGATTCATTGACAAGAATCGTGTAGATTCGACACTCTTATTATACAACAAACTGTCAAAGAAGAAAGTAAAAGAAAGTAAATTGTTAGTAATCTTCTCATATTCATTCTAGTTATCAAGTAATAGAAAAATTTATAAATAGTTTATCACATAGTTATTAGAAAAGTATAAATGGTTAATATAAGAACAATTAAATTTAAGAATTTATAATTTACTAATCTTAATTTCACAATGATGCTAGTATAGTTTTATAAAAGATATAATATATTGTTTAGTTTACATAATGAAAGAGTTCATTCAAATTTACTTATTTTCACTTTCATCAACATCATCCAAATCCAACCAAGACAACATTTCATGTACAACAGTATTTATTTTATCATTTACCATCTCATCACCATATTTTCTTTTAGCACGTTCGATGTTCACGAGGACTTTGTCACTAAACTGAATAACAGGTTCGTCAGTTTCAATATTATTAAAAAGATCAATTATTTCATCTAATGATTTATCAAATCTTTTTCTTTCAATTTCCGTTGCCTTCATATACATCACCCCGAATTAGATTATCCAAAGTCTTATTATTTACGCACTTATCAAAAATACTAAAAGGACCAGACTAATCCCTGGTCCTTTTAGGCTATCCCTGCTCTGTCTTCTTAACTTCTTCAATCAAGTAGTTGACGAAATATTCATCTCGTACCAACCAAGCTTGATGATATCTTTTTAAATATTGTTCAGTTTCTTCAAAACTGCTAAAAGTTTGTTCCATAATTTCTTGATTTTGTTTAATTACCCATTCTTGTTCATTTTTAAAATAAACAAAAAACATGTCATTATCTCGATTTTTATACATGGCTCCAAAAGTAGATTCTTTTACATTAAAACTATTTTGTTTAGCGTCTTCTTTTAAAGGCTCTAATTGAAATGTCGCTGCGACAAAATACTTGTATGCATCCTCAGTCAATTTTGCTCCCGATGCTTTTGCATGTCCGCCACCACCAAAAGTAGCCGCAATTGCAGAAACATCGACATTATCATGAATCGTACGGAATCCCATTCGCCTTCCACCAATATTTAAAATTACAATATAATCTAAGTGTGGAAACTCTTTACCTAACTCGTTTCCAAGTTCTGAATGATACATTTCAGCATAAACGACTCCGGCAAAATGATTATTTAATTGCGTTTGTACTAATTCACGCTTTTTCTTTTTTATATAGCGCTCTATCTTATGTTCTTCCATTTGAAGAATCTTTTGTTCAAATTCATCAAAATCAAAATGATTACTTGTTGTAAGGCGGTGTAGCATTTTTTGTTCAAATTCCTCTATAGATACTAAGAAGAACAATGCATTGAGCCGTTTTGCCTTTAGGTTATCATTTTTCTCCCATTCCCACGTATCATATTGCCTGACAAGCTCTACGAACTCCGAGACAGCAGAAGAAGGCTCCATTAATCCTTTGCCAATGAGGTATTCGTAAAACAATGAAGTTGCTGATGTTAAGTTACCTTTATCGTCTTCCACAACAACACTTGCCCATTCATAATCATTATAAGCAGTCGCAGATTTATGATGATCAATTAACTGCAACTTAGCACTGGACTGATAGAACTCTTCCAGTTTTGTTTCATTTTCTTTGCTTACTGATAAATCTGTAATGAATAAAAACGTATCTTCATTTTCATTTTCTAAAAACCACTTCACCTCTCGGTCAAGGCCCGAAATCGAGTTATATCGGACATTCACCTGTTTATCAAAAGCGAGTTTAGCAATAATTCCACACCCGACACCGTCTAAATCGTTATGCGATAGTAGTTTATACATAATGTTCACCTCTCTATGTAGTATGAGTTTTTCATCTCTAATTTATTGATAAGTAGAGTTTTGCATAAAAAAAAGTACTTCATACCCTTTTAAAAAGAATACTAGTACTTGTTGTATAAAGTGTTTAGAGTTATGTACAATATTGGTGGAGGGAGTAGGGCTCGAACCTACGAACCCGATGGGAGCGGATTTACAGTCCGCCGCGTTTGGCCAACTTCGCTATCCCTCCAAGATTAAATGTAAGTACGACCAATAGACTAAAACTATGGTCGGTTTTTGATGGAGGATGCAGGGCTCGAACCTGCGACCCCCTGCTTGTAAGGCAGGTGCTCTCCCAGCTGAGCTAATCCTCCAAGATAAGGTAAGTTTTTTAGGTAAGTTATTTTCGATTTCGCGAAAAACATTAGTGACCCGTACGGGATTCGAACCCGTGATACCGCCGTGAAAGGGCGGTGTCTTAACCACTTGACCAACGGGCCATATTAGAAAAATTTAAGATTTCGAATAGTAGCTACTCCTGCTACTTCGATCATGGAGTAATGGGCCTGAGTGGACTCGAACCACCGACCTCACGCTTATCAGGCGTGCGCTCTAACCAGCTGAGCTACAGGCCCTAAATGGAGCGGGTGAAGGGAATCGAACCCTCGACATCAGCTTGGAAGGCTGAGGTTTTACCACTAAACTACACCCGCAATTTCAGATATAGTTAGTTAAATTAATGGTGGCTCGGGACGGAATCGAACCGCCGACACACGGATTTTCAGTCCGTTGCTCTACCGACTGAGCTACCGAGCCATAATATTTTTAAAAGAAAAATGGAGGAGGAAGAGGGATTCGAACCCCCGCGGGCTTTGACACCCCTGTCGGTTTTCAAGACCGATCCCTTCAGCCAGACTTGGGTATTCCTCCATATATAAACTTACTCAGTGGACCCTGCAGGACTCGAACCTGCGACCGATCGGTTATGAGCCGATAGCTCTAACCAACTGAGCTAAAGGTCCAAAGATAGCGGCGGAGGGGATCGAACCCACGACCTCACGGGTATGAACCGTACGCTCTAGCCAGCTGAGCTACGCCGCTATAAAAAATGTAAAAGTGGAGCCTAGCGGGATCGAACCGCTGACCTCCTGCGTGCAAAACAGGCGCTCTCCCAGCTGAGCTAAGGCCCCGTTTTTGTAACTAGATTATTGCTTTCGCAAAAAAGTGGTCGGGAAGACAGGATTCGAACCTGCGACCCCTTGGTCCCAAACCAAGTGCTCTACCAAGCTGAGCTACTTCCCGTCAATGGCGCGCCCGAGAGGAGTCGAACCCCTAACCTCTTGATCCGTAGTCAAACGCTCTATCCAATTGAGCTACGGGCGCTTCAGATGTTTGCTTATGCAAAAATCATTGGTGCCGAGGGCCGGACTTGAACCGGCACGATAGTCACCTACCGCAGGATTTTAAGTCCTGTGTGTCTGCCAATTCCACCACCCCGGCATGGCAAGTTATTCTGGAGCGGAAGACGGGATTCGAACCCGCGACCCCCACCTTGGCAAGGTGGTGTTCTACCACTGAACTACTTCCGCAAAAACTTTGGTGCGGGTGGAGGGACTTGAACCCCCACGTCATAAGACACTAGATCCTAAGTCTAGCGCGTCTGCCAATTCCGCCACACCCGCATAAATGAAATTTTTTTTACTTTCGCACTTAATGAAGTTTATTTTGCTTTCGCAAAAAAACTTGATGAGCCATGAAGGATTTGAACCTTCGACCCTCTGATTAAAAGTCAGATGCTCTACCGACTGAGCTAATGGCTCCCTTAAATTCATCAAGATTACAACTGGTGCCGGCCAGAGGACTTGAACCCCCAACCTACTGATTACAAGTCAGTTGCTCTACCAATTGAGCTAGACCGGCAAATGACGGTCCGGACGGGACTCGAACCCGCGACCTCCTGCGTGACAGGCAGGCATTCTAACCAACTGAACTACCGGACCAGAGATTTTTTGTGAAACAAAAATATCTTTCATTTCGCAAAGCGAAAATATCTATCATTGATATTTTCTAACTTCACCTTTTAATAGATATTAATTACAATAATCCATTAAAAATTCCTAACTCCTACTTTGTACAAGGTAGTTAGAAAATATTAGTTTAAACTATATGATTATTTGTAGTTGCTTTTTATATAAGAAACTTACATGCAATTAAAAATTAAA
>NZ_JBJGXI010000075.1:0-16029 GCF_045635475.1 Radiobacillus sp. PE A8.2
ATACAGGTGAAACGTGGGGGCAGGTTTCTTGTATCATTACTGCTTTCACTTTAGTGATTCTTATTTGATATAACGACACGATTTTTGTTCTCAAGTATTGTTATTCCGTTTAACAAGTCAATAACTCGGGGAACGAGAGACCTGCCCCCCGCCCCTTTGTTATTCGTTTGCCGTGACATAAGGACGAAATTAGACACACCAATTGATGTAATACCTACTCTCGAAGCTGGTATAAATGGAAGCAGAGAAATGTCAGATAACACGACGACATCGACCATGTTTCCAGTCAAAAATTCTTTATATGCTCCAAATCTATTATCCTAGTTGTGAATTCCAAGTACTCTCGCTCATGCTCGAAAGATGTTAAAAAGAGAAAATGGAACTGAAGAACTGCCTGCATACTTTAAATCCCACTAGCTCTCCTCCAATATCCCCCACACCTCACCAGCAATCCTTCCAACATCATTACCTACCTGCCCGACCTTCTGCTCACCCAACTCTGCCTTCAACTCATTCGTAATCGTCAGCTCCAGCAACTCTCTCCACGACACTAACTTCACGTGCTGCATTTCTTCCAAGTACCCGGCCGTGTGCTTGTCCTCATTCATCACATTACGGTCGAGCACAATTAGTGGTTTGCCAAAAAGTACTGCTTCACTAACGGTGCTCCAACCTGCCTTAGAAATGACGATATCGGAGGCTGCTACATAATGTTGTGATTCTGTATAATCGCGTGGGATTTTATAGACGTTGTCCCGATCAATATCCATGTTGCTTGATACGAGGAACACACAGTCCTCACTATCCCATAGCTTGAGATTTTTCACTGCGTCCACATCGATTTTCATTCCTAGTCCAAAATAGACAATCGTTTTTTCCTTTTTAGGATTCACACGTTCCAAAATCTGCTTTACTTCCGCTTCATCTGCCCTTCGTGACATGAATCCAAAGCCACCGTTGCACTCCCCCCACAGGTGTTCATCTGTACTTGCTAACCCGATAAAATAATCCGTTTTTTCATAAGCGTTCTTGAAAATATCCAAGTATCCCTCTGATACTAATCCTTTATAAGCCGTATACCATGTGAAATTAGAAATCCCAATAGAAGTGACATCTAATTCCGAGGCTGGTATAAACGGAAGCGGAGAGATATCAGATAATACGACATCGACCTGATGCCCGATTAAAAAGTCCTTCTCCACTTCCAGTCTATAATTCCAATTCCGCGTGAACTCCAGGTATTTACCTTCAATAGCTGTAACATCAGGTTCCATACTGTTTGGCTTTAACACATAGCCAATGTCAGCTTCCACCTGTCGATAATCAACGTTCAACCCGACTAGCGACTCTTTTATAAAATCCATAGCAAACGTATGGCAAACAATCACCTTCAATTCACCGTTCACACGGAAAAGCTCTCGAATCAAAGCGATGCTTCTCGTTGCATGGCCGAAGCCGTAATCTGATATATAGTAAGCAATTGTTTTCATGAAACCATCCTTTTATGAAGTAACAGTCGCTTTCGATCTTGAATTGAGCAAGAACATCCCCATGAATAAGCAAGACGATGATCCGCAGCACTTGCTTGTCTCTAGCTTAGCATTCACAACAACGAGTAGGACCGAACGCTATTTGTTAGAAGTTATCCTTGCAACGCTTTACATGTGTGCCAGCTAATTATGGCGTCAGCTATGACGGGCGTCGAACAGCTGTCATATATTTACTCGGTTCAAAAAAGAAAGGTACTGGCATTTATGTATTTCCAACACAGTCTCTAAACTACGTTGATTACACTTGGATCCTCTACTCTCACCCTCTTTTCATAATAGCAATTTTACCTTACTTATTAAAATACTATTACTCAATGAGTATAACCAAAATGACTCTCTAGTATTGTGACCCTCCCCCATTAATCTCGTTGCAGATCACCAGTTTTTCCGCTCCCTGTTCCTCGCTACCCATAGACTTTAAATCTAGTATATAGAAAGTGAGCTTAATTGAGGTAAACTGTTGCGTCTTATTTGTTGGAAACGGGTGATACTATTTTAACGTTTACAGACAGCCACTCAACAACCAAATATGCTATACTCTCTACCATAAAGAATCATAAAAAAAGGAGGACTTCTGTTGTCTTTTTCCATCATCATTCCTGCCTATAATGAAGAGAAATCGATTGCTATTGTCTTGCAACAAATTGTTGAAAATATTCGTGATGCGGAGATCATTGTAGTCGATGACTGTAGCACCGATAATACAGTCGAGATAATAAAACAGTTTGAGAGAATCAAACTAATCAAGCATACGACTAATATGGGACCTACTGCGGCTTTGATGACTGGCTTTCAGGTTGCTAATTTTGATATCGTAGTTTCTCTTGATGCGGATGGGCAACATCCCGTTGCAGCCATACCAAAATTGGTAGAACCAATAGTGAGAAATGAAGCGGAGTTCGTACTGGGGGTTCGATCAACTTTGCCAAGACTTGGGGAGAAAATTATCGCACTAGGAGCTGGGGTGTCTGATGCAACTACTGGATTTAAGGCGTTACGCAAACAGTGTATTCCTTTTATGGAGGGGGATATTGCTTATGGTGGTATGCTCGTTACAAGAGTAAAAAATAGCAATTTGCGAGTGAAGGAAATCTCCATTGACGTGCGAGAGCGAATAGACGGGGTATCATTCCACTCTAATTTCCACATTTTCAAAATAGCTTTAAAATATTTTATTTGGTCCCTGTTTATCAGAATCTAATATTCCGAATTTATACTCGTCTATGAAAACTGCTCACCACAAACCCTAATTGTCCCATGAATCTATTAGTCAAATTAACTAGATTAGTGTATATTTATGGTATTATACACCTCGTCTCTAACCAAGAAACGTTACACACACTGCTATACTAACACCGGAAAAGGGGTTTATACTTTGCCATCGATAAAAGCACCGATTAATTATTATGTATTGTTGATTTTTATGACTGTTTATCCTTTTTTGGTCTACCCTTTTTGGAATATTCATTATTCTACGCTCATAAAACTAGCTTATTTAATTTTCTTCACGGTCGTTATGTGGGCGTTTTTCATGTTACGGTTTACGAAGCAAAAACAACTGCATCTGTTGTTCAAAACCCGTGGAGAGCACCTTGTCTTGCTATTTTTATTTTTGATTTGTTTAGCTACTATTTTTTCCGTTGATCCTATGGTTTCCTTATTAGGGAGTATGGATAAATTAAATGGATTAATTGCGTGGACCTGTTATCTGTCGTTTTTCATGTTTGGTTATCATCTAATACCTAAAACAAAACAGATTCACATCATTCAGTTCTTGGTTTATGCATCTGTATTGGTGAGTATATACGGTATCATCCAACATTTCTTTCTTGAAGCTTTAGTGGAAGAACCGGTTGAGCAAGTTTTTGTGAAAAGTTGGGCATTTTTTGATAATCCTAATCATTTTGGTACATATCTCGTTGTGATGTTACTACTGGCATTATCTTTATTTTTACTTAAAAAGAGCAATGTGCAATTGTACATATATGCTGCAATTATCTGTGTACTTTTTCTTGCATTATTATATACTGGTTCACGTAGCGGCTGGCTTAGCTTCACTCCAGGTGTAATGCTTCTTACTTTTTTTGTTGTTTGGAAACGAAGATATCTATGGAAAAGATGGCTGCTAATCCTTGCTAGTATGTTTATACTAATGATTGTTGTCGATGTGACTGATCACAATATGATTCGCTACCAGCTTTTTAGTATTGGTAGTGATGTGAACAGTATCCTTTTGGAGGAGGATGCTGAAACAGCGGGTTCGGGACGTTGGGGGATCTGGAGCAAATCTATCAAGATTGTTAAAGAAAACTATGTATTGGGAACAGGACCTAGCACCTTTTCACTTGTATATCCATATGAAGGTGATAGAAATGAAAGCACTCTTGATAATTCGCACAATGATTTTTTAGAAATAGCGTTTAGTATGGGAATTCCTGCTTTACTTGCCTACATAGCCCTGCTGTATACGATTATAAGAAAAGGATTCATCACTGCACGGCGACTTGATGGAGAGCAAGAAATCTTATTATACGGCTTAATCGCCACCATTATTAGTTATATAATCAAGACCCTTTTCAATATTAGCGTTGTTACAATTGCACCAATTCTTTGGCTGTTATTTGGATTGTGTTATGCTATATCACGGAAAAAGTAGTCACGAACCTTGTAAAACTATATTTTAAAAAAAATGATAGCAAGCGGGTAAAAATCAGATTTGACTTCCTTAGCTCCTTCGAATTAATAAAAATAACTTGCGGGCCTGGTTAATCTTCCCTATCCAGTGTCCGCTCTACCTTAAAACCTGCGCTAGGAAATTTAATCTGGAAGACGCTAAGTCTCTTCAACAATCATCTTATGAACCTTTTCCACTTCTTCCTCTGTGACGTTCATGTACCAAATGCCGTTAATCATCGTTCCTTTTCCTTGTAGTTGGTATGTAGTAAGATTCTTTCTTGTATTCTTATAATTAAACAATAAGTTTTTCATATCTTCAAAATCCATATTTGTTGCTACATTTTTGCCTAAAACATCGATTAATTCATGAATCTTTGTGACAGAACTTATATTGGCGCCTTGATTAATAATTTCTTGAATTACTTTTCGCTGCCGCTCTGTTCTACCAAGATCTCCATTAGGATCTTGCTTTCTCATCCGCACATACTCCAATGTTTCTGCACCGCTCAGATATACTTCACCAATATCGAAATTATTAAACTTAATATCATTGTTGACGGTAATGCCGCCTATCGCATCAACAACATTTGCCAATCCTTCCATATTGACTCTAACATAATAGTCCAATTGGATATCAAGTAGATTTTCGACTGTTTCAATTGACATGTCAGGACCGCCAAAAGCATAAGCGTGGTTAATTTTGTCTTGCGTTCCTCTACCAACAATTTCGGTGCGGGTATCACGTGGAATGCTTATAAGCTGTGCTTTGTCTTCGCTAGGCTTTAAAAGCCAGCACCATTAGTGCGTCGGATCTACCTACATCCCCTTCGCGTTCATCTACGCCTAATAACAATATGTTAAGTGATTTCTTTTCTTTCATTTTCTTTTTAATGAGATCATGTTCAATTGTTTGAACAGGTTGATAGATTTTTTCATTTACTGTCTTCGCAGCATTTTGGTATATACTTATGGAATATACACCAATAGAAAGCCCAGCAACTACGATCACAGCCATTAAAACTTGGAATACTTTATTCTTTATAAGCTTGTTCATTTTGTCCTCCATGTAACTTACATACTATTAGCCTACGGATTTAAGTGATCTTATGATGTAAGCATTCATATCTATCCATTTCTCAATACAAAGAACATGAATTTAATTTTACCATAATAACTGGAAATTCTCTTTGATTAATTACAACAATTGAAATGTACCTTAGCCACCATAATTTTTCCGCTTAGCAACGAAAATACCAGTGAGTGCCTTGCGATTACCACACCCTCAGGACTGCCATCTTTACATGATTGCTAAATATAAAAAAAACCAGCTATCACTTCGGCTGCTGTGGCTTTTCTTTAAGGTGATTAATTTTTTATCATTTTTCTAAATAACACCTGTCTTCTTTTTCCTTAACCCTATAATCGATATTACTGTTTTATCATTACTTACTGACAAACTACGCAAAGTGACAGATACAGATAGTCATAGTTGCTTTATATTATTGTTAAACACCTCAGCTTGTGTACACAGTTGTACAACTGCACCCCATTGCCTTATTACCAAGGGTATCAATGTATCTCTGTATTTTACTGCAGTCTTAGAGGGTTTCTTATTACTTTTCTTTTTCAATAGTTTATAAGGTTCTTCCAGTAATAAATAATCTGGTTTTGTTATACATTCAAACTGTGATAAAGGTAACGCATGATCTGCATGGTAAGCAGCAAGTATCCATGATTCTAAGTTATCCATAGGTATAGTAAATACAACTTTATCCGGGATACGAACATTTAACAGCGATTTAATCCAATTCTCTAATTCATTTACAGTCTCCTGTGCTGGTGGACAGGTCTTGTAGCAATTAACCTCTTGTTCTCTCGCTACATCTCCATCCAATTGAATGATTAGTAAATCCAATTCCATACCATCACCAATAAATACTTCCAAGCCTCCATGTTGACCAATTGTTTTGCACCAATCTCTAACCCCATGCCATCCTGCGCCATATGAGCCAAATCCAGATGTTGCAGATAAATCGGGTTGTAAAGGAAGACATCTTACTTCATCTCCAACAATATGAGTTATCAGACTTTGAAGCATTTCAAAATCCCTTGGCCCTTCAGAAACTATACCAATTTGATACTTGCTCATATATTCGGAACACCACCTAACCTACCCATTAACCATAATCTTGACAAACTATAACCTTCGTCTAAAAGCTTTTCTGTAACTTTAATCCTATTGACGACTGTATGTCCCTTCTGATTTCGTTCAACCGCGAATAGACGTATTCGTTCATCACGAATATTTAATCCATCAAGTACTAGTGGATTATGAGTTGTTAGCAAAACTGTTTTATTATGCTCAAGAATTTTGTTAGAAAATACTTCTGTAACCTTACGTGCAAGTCTAGGATTCATAGCTTGATCAAAATTATCTATAGAAAATATAGATGGTGTTTTCTCATGCATCGCTAAGATCAATACAAATAATACATAAAGAGAACCCTCACTCGCATCGTAAGGAGTAAGTTCATTTCTACCTTCTCTCATATATCGATCAGTAAAACGAACTACTTTTTGCCCCGTAGTTATTCCTGGGGACAGCATATCTTTTGTTGGTTTGCCTACAGATATATTATCAATCCAATCAATTAGTTCAAATAACTCATCAATATCAAGTGAGCCGAACATTTCTTCCTCCATATTTAATAACTCTTCAAATGACTCCGCCAAACTTCCTCCAAATAGACCTAACGGTACACGTTGTGAAGAATCCGTTTGAATACCTCTTAATGTTGCTGTGTTCGGCATGTAAATAGCATAGTCTTTCAATAGTTCATAAAACTCTTGCATTTTTATTGGCTCTGAATTAGTAGGCTCGATTCCTTGCAAGAATGATAACCATCCCTTATTACGATCAACTTTAAATTTAGGATATCCATCTAAATTTCCTGTTGAAGCCTGCGATCTACCAAATACTTTTTGTTCATTATAGGATAGCTTTTCTGCAAAATAGTCCCAAGAAGGTTTAGGATTGTCTATTGGATTACTTAGATTAACAATATAATCCCAGAGGCCAGATTTAAGATTTGCGTTAATTCCTAACTCTAATGATCGCGGAATCCTACTCATTTCTTGGAAGGATGATTTATAAAGTGCAGGTGTACCAAGTCTTACACCTCTATGCGCTAAAACCTCGTTATCCACTCTTCCGGAAACGGCTCCACTTAGAACACCTAACGCCTCTAATAATACGCTTTTTCCACTACCATTTGCTCCTATAAAAACATTTACATTTCCTAGTTCAACGGATTGTTTATAAACTGATTTAAAATGCTTTATAGATAGATTGATAGTCATATCCCATTCACCTCTCTATAACACTATTAATTTTATTTTATCATTATTATTAACCATAATATAATAAAACATTCAGAAATATATATTAAATTTGACAATCTAAGAATTGTAGACCACTCAAGAATTCTAAAACTAGTGCAGATATTGCATTCACCAAATAGTACCTTCGTTATTACGATCTAAAAATTGATATACTAGATTTGAAGAATGAAGGGGAGTTGAAAAAGATGCGTAAGTGGGTTTATATAATAGTTATTGCTTTGGGCCTACAAATAGGTTCATTTCTTGCAGATATAATAGGTCCATTTAGTTCAAGTAACCATTGCGACTGCTTCTTTCCAATCTATACAACCTAATTGCTGACATCTAAATCGAAGCTGCAACACTTTAAGCAATTATAAAATGGACCACCATCGGCAGCCAAACCAACATTAATTGGAAACATTTGATCAAATCATTAGTACTCACATTTTGATAACATAGATAGTGTCTATAAAAAGAAAAGAGGTAACAATAAGTGAAATTAATTAGTTTCTTGTTCGTTGGAATGCATTTAATAGGCTACATAGGTATGGGTTTCCTATTCTTATGGACGGAATGGCTATATTTATCTAGCAATTTTCTTCAAATACTTAATCCCTTTTTGCATTTCCAGGTCATCTTCAGTTTAATTACAACACCTGTTTTTTGGATTTTTGTAGCCCTTTCTATCCTAGGTTTTTTTGCAAGTGCAGGTGTTGAAAAAATCAATGAAAGCTAAGATTCGCTGTAAAAATATTATGGTCATCTAGTAGAAAGAGCAACATTTAATCTATCAAAAAAACACTAAACGCTTCGTATTTTGTATAATTAATCGACACAGCTACGGAAGTGACCATACTAACGCTTGTAAAGCAATCACAATCCAGTATCAAAAGAACTAACACGAAATACGAAATCAGACAACGCAACAATTCCTGGTAACGCTCGTAAATAATCACAGGCAGCATAGATCAAATCATCCTAATAATGCTGCTTTTACAGTCAATCGTCATCCTTCATCTTATCTACTTCTTTCATCCTACCAATCACCCGCGCAATACATAATTCACGCTTTGCCTCGTACCCCCACCCAACACGTTAAAAGTCAGACCTTCCCCTCCTACCCAAGCTATTTAACAGAAACTGCTTTCTGCCTCGTTATTTTAGGTAGTTCATTTTTTAATAGGTTCATAACTTCATTCAAGCTTGCTCCTGAATAGCCTTTGCTATGTATCTTGGTTAACAAGTTCTTTAGTTCTTCTCTCTCATTACTACTCATAAATTTCTCTTTGCTCCTTTTGTTTTCTTGGATTTTCTCGTTCGTTTTCTAGCATTGCTTTTCGCTTTCTGATTGTCGATGACAACAGTTGCTCGAGCTCGGTTAAATTATCGTGATCGGTGTCTTGAAGTATATATCGAATTGTTTTTTTCACCGCTTTTGGTTGACTATTGAATGAACGCACAGATACACCTCATCAAGATAGCTTATATTTTTCCTTACAAAAAGGCACCCGTCCCATACCTAATCCCCCAATAAATGCGCTTTATTGGGGGTTATGTACTTTAATCCCGTGGTCACGCTCTAACCAACTAATGTTTTCCCAAATTCCTGTTCCACTACTGAGACAATTCGCTCTACATATTCCTCAGCTAGTTCCTCTGTAGCTGCTTCCACCATTATTCTGATTAATGGTTCTGTGCCGGACGGTCGAACTAGTACACGTCCATTTCCAGCCATCTCGTCTTCCACCGCATTAATAATGTCTGTTACGCTGTCATTTGTCTTAAATGCTGATTTATCTGTCACTCTCACATTTTGCAGTACTTGTGGAAACTTTTGCATTTCTGAAGCTAGCTCTGCTAGTGATTTGCCTGTTTCCTTCACAATGTTCACGAGTTGTAATGCCGCAAGCATACCGTCGCCTGTTGTAATGTAATCGAGGAAAATAAGGTGTCCGGATTGTTCCCCACCAAGATTGTATCCTTTGTTACGCATTTCTTCCATCACATATCGATCGCCAACAGCTGTTTTTGAGCTGTTGATTGCTTCTTTTTCTAATGTTTTATAAAATCCCAAATTACTCATAACAGTTGATACGACTGTGTCATGGTTTAAACGTCCTTGTTGTTTCATGTATTTGGCACAGATGAACATAATTTTATCGCCATCGACAATATTGCCTAGCTCATCCACGGCGATTAAGCGGTCGCCATCACCGTCAAAAGCAAGACCAATGTCTGCACCGTTGTCCAATACGAATGCTGCAAGCAATTCTGGGTGCGTAGAACCTACTCCTTCGTTAATATTGTAACCATCCGGTGCGTTGCCCATGGTTGAGACGGTTGCATGTAAATCGGAAAATAATTTTGGCGCTAATGGTGACGTGGCTCCGTGCGCACAGTCAACTGCAATATGCAGGCCAGAGAGATCCGCTTCAATGGTTGCCTTTAAAAAGGCTAAATAGCTTTGACTAGCAGCATGATCATCTTGAACTACTTGTAAATCACGTCCAGTAGGTCGTGGTAAAGTATCTTCTGTACCATTCAACAACGCTTCAATTTCTTGCTCGACAGCATCTAGTAGTTTAAAACCGTCTGATCCAAAAAATTTGATGCCATTGTCCTCGACTGGGTTGTGCGATGCAGAGATCATCACACCAGCTTGTGCGTTCATTTGTTTCGTTAAATATGCGACACCTGGAGTGGAAATCACGCCTAACCTGATTACTTCTGCACCGATCGAAGACAATCCAGCGATAAGCGCACTTTCTAACATTTGCCCGGACACACGTGTATCTCTTCCTATTAAAACCTTTGGCCTCGAGACACCCTTCGAGACGACATATCCGCCAAAACGCCCGACTTTATAGGCCAATTCTGCAGTTAACTCACTATTTGCAACCCCTCTAATTCCATCTGTACCGAAATACTTCTGCATAACATTACTCCCCCTTAAATATTAAAACTCGATCATTTACTATTTATTTCTGGCCATATAGCCATCCTTATTCACTTGCCTAGCACGTGCAATCGATAGCGAGTCGTTAGGTATATCATCGGTAATCGTAGATCCTGCTGCAACATAACCACCTTCACCAATCGTTACGGGTGCAATTAGATTCGCGTTACAACCAACAAATGCATTGTCTCCCACTTTCGTTACATGCTTGTTCGTCCCGTCATAATTAACAGTGATCGAGCCACAGCCGAGATTAACATTACTGCCGATGTCGGCATCCCCAATATAGCTTAAATGAGATGCCTTGCTACCCGCTCCGAACTTCGCCTTCTTCACTTCGACAAAATTACCAATCTTTGTGTTGTCTCCCAATACAGAACTTGGACGAATATGAGCAAAAGGTCCGATATTAACGCTGTTACCGACTTCGCTGTCAAAAATAACAGATTGTCTGACGACTGTTTCATTGCCAATTACACTGTCCTTTATTTCCGTGTTCGGCCCGATTGTACATGCTTCTCCTATCGTGACCTCGCCTGTGAGCATTGTCCCTGGATAAATGACTGTATCTTGCCCAATCACAGTTCCAGCGGATATATACGTTTGCTCTGGATCAATCAAGGTAACACCATTTTTCATATGTGCTTGATTGACTCGCTTTTTCATAATTGCTTCTGCTTTTGAAAGCGCGATACGGTCATTAACCCCAAGCGTTTCATCAAAATCTAAAGTTTGATACGCTGCAACGATTTCTCCTTGCTTTTGGAGGATTTCAATAACATCTGGTAAGTAGTATTCGCCTTGTGTATTGTGATTATTTACAGACGCCAAGGCGGCAAAAAGTGCCTTATTATCAAAGCAATATGTACCTGTATTTATCTCTTGAACAGCTTTTTCTTGCGCATTCGCATCCTTTTCCTCAACAATCCGTTCGACATGACCAGCGTCGTGTCGAATGATGCGGCCGTAGCCTGTTGGTTGCTCTGTATGTGTAGTTAAGATTGTTGCCTTGGCGTGCTCTTGTTCATGAAATTGTAGGAGCGCATCGATTGTCTCGGTTCGAATTAGCGGCGTATCCCCACATATAACGAGCGTCGTACCTTCTTTATCAAACAGCAGATCTTCTGCTTGTTGGACCGCATGACCTGTACCAAGCTGTTCTGCTTGTACTTTATAACTAACTTGGTCACCTAACGTTTCTTTTACAACGTCCGCACCATGACCTACTACCGTAATAACCTGATCAAAATTTAATGCAGTCACTTGATCGACCACATGCTGAATCATCGGCTTGCCACAAACCAGATGAAGCACTTTATACAAGTTCGATTTCATTCTCGTTCCTTTACCAGCTGCTAAAATAATCGCGTAGTTGTTTGACATATATTAAATACCTCCGTATAGATGTTTCTCTTCACTTTCATTTACACCCATCGCAAACAACCAGAATATGATTAACCAGGTTGTTCCGTAGGATAAATCATAATCCATCCATGCGTGTCCAAATAGAAAGACTAAGGCAAGCACAACACCATTTATATGTGCATGTTTAGTTAAATTTTGTCTCGATTTATAAAAAGCGCACCGTATCCGAGTGACAATGCAAATAAGCTAATCCCCACCCAGTACTTAGAACTACCGTTATCAAGAAGCGCTATTGTGTATAACAAGTAAGCTCCTAACAAGCTTGCGAAGGTATTCGGATATTGCACAGGACCACAGATTCGTTGTACCGAACAAGCCACGTATATCCAATGACCTAACACATTCACAAATCCACAAACAATCAAACCGAAGCCGAGCAGCTGAAATACAACTGTTAATGCCTTTTTGATCGAGGGTGATTCTTTTAATCTCATAAGTAATAGAAAGAAACAGCTGTATGTAAAGAATTGAAGTATAGTAGTTGCGTTACCTGCAGGGTTTAATGCAAAAGGAACGGCGATCACGTACATTACCGGCAAAAGCAATACGAGGAGAAATCGTTTGGTTACCTTCAAAATGCCCGCATTCGTAAAACCAAATTCAAGCGTCCCCATCATAAACAACCCTATTATAATTGCGTGCGACAAATAAAAAATAAAAACCTACATTATAATAGAGTCCCCAGTGGTAAGGTGTAACGAGAAATACCGAGCATAAATAATAAAGACAATATGATTCCAATTAAACATTATACCGATCCCTCATATATACTTAATTTTTCCACTATTAGCATAATAACATATTTTTACTTATCAGACTTCAATAGTTGTAAAATTTACACATTTCACAAAACTAATCGACTTGCAATGACAAGGAAGAATCGTAGAATCAAGTTTACACTGACAATCGATTTCCAACTAATCTCCCTCTGTTACTACTAATCTACAACTTTAACCATTCCCAAACAAACTTCATAAGCTCAGATGCACCTTGCTTGCGCGTTTTATGGTTCTCTAACCAGGATGAATCAAACACCTCATCACGAACCGGAACCGAAATGACCTCGATATCAACCGCCGCCTTCTTTAACTGTCGGTTGAAAATCCACTGAGCTCGTCCTGAATGAAATTTACTAGTTGTTAAGATCAACTTCTCTACACCTAATTCCTGCAAGATCGGCACCGCTTGTTTCGCTTCCTCTCGCGTACTCGATACATCACCATAATCAAAAATCGCTTCATTAGGGACGCCTAACTCTACTAAGTGCATCCGCATAATATCTCCCGTATATGTATTCCACCCAACTTGGGCCATTGATACGATGATTTTGTCACTATACCCTTCATGATAAAGCTTAGCAGCCTCAGCTTCGCGCTCTCCCTTAGCGCCGCTTAACACAAGGATTGCATCTGCTTGCTCCGGTTGGTCGACCTCAACCATGAGATGATGCGCATTTAGAAGAACAATCCAAGCGATTAGCAATAAAAATATACCGACAACGATATAAATCAAAACCTTGTGTTGTGTAAACTTGATAATTCCCATGTTTTTCATAAAATCTTCCTTATCATAGTTATCGTAAATATTAACGCTTATTATCTATTCATAACAATGACAGCAAAAGCATATTTTTTAACAAGCATCCAACATCGCATGAACAATTTGCTTTCACTACAAGTCTGCTCTTCCTTGCGCCTGTATCACTTTTACAAAAGATCCAGTATTCCTGAATCACGCAAATTCTCAAAACCTCTATGTCTAAATCTTTTCTATTTTGTCGATAATGTGTAGCTATAATGGATAAACAGTAGATTGGTGGAAGAAGAATGAGAAGCATTTTTTTAGTTGCCTGGGTAACGGTGATATGTATCAGTGTATTTACAGAGAACGTAAAAGCGTTTCTATTTAAAGGACAGATCTCTTTTGATCTTAATCCCCATCCTTCGACCGATATTTATTTTCCAGTTTACTCCTTTTTAGAGGCTAGTACTTTCGAGATGACAGGTCATTTTCTTATGTTTGCTGTACTAACTTATTTGTTAGTTATAAATGTCCAACGCTTAGATGTAACATTCATCATTTCCTTGCTTTTTGCCATACTTACAGAGTTACTACAACCCTTTTTTGGTCGGAGAGCCGATCTTTATGATCTTCGTTGCGAATATTATCGGTATCTCAACCGTTATGTTTTTCTTTTCGATTGAACAAGTTTTAACAAAGGTATTCCTATCTTCACTGGAAAATAATTGAATATAAAACCTAGACAGTGCACGGGGAGCGCCAATATATTTTCTTTTTTCCTTTGTTTTTAAGTTATGGTTCTATGAACAATACTTAAGTGTTTTGTTTCTTTTCATTCAAATGGCATTCCAAGATGACATTTGGTATCTCATTAAGTAAAATGCACTCCACATTGCTACTGGATTAAAATACAAAGAATGCTTCTGATCATTCTGGTTGCTATCATGATGTCAGTTAATATTAGCACACTAAAATGATCAATATTTACCTCATTACTTTTCCATTATCATATCGCTAATTGCTAGCACCTTGCCTAATCTTACTCACCTTTCTAATTGCCCATAAAAATGGTCGTAATGGGTAATAGAGAAAATGAAGTGGCTTTGGTAAAGGTAAGAGTTGTGCATCGACAGATTTCGGCGTGAAAATACCTACAAAAAGAAGTATTCGTTGTCGATTAGTTCTCATTAAGTTTTGATACTTCTGAAGATTTCTACGAACATATCTAGGCGTTCTAATTGAATGTACATCGCTCTCGTCACAAATAAAGAACACCGCACCTTGTGTTAAAAGACGAATATGTTTCGTAACCTTAAGTTGTCTCATTTCATCACTCAAAGGTGCCGACAGCATTTGACAAGCTAAAATTAATGCTTGAGTTGCTACATTCATATACTTATACTTTATCAAAAACTTTTCAATACTTTTCCAATCATCCATTTTAAGTAGCATCATTTTTATATCTACTAGCCATCTCAGCCTAAACCAAGCATGTTTTGCCCCATGATTTACAAGATAGATAAACAAATCATCCTCACCTAAATAATACACCGAACCGTCACTAAGCGAGCTTTTTCTACTACGGTCCCATAGCTCAAGAAATGAGGGTTCTTCTTCCATAATAGAGTGCATTATCCAATGAATTTCTATTTGAACCCCTAGTTTAGGATGATTAAAAACTAAATGGCTAGCTACTCTCCACTCTTTTAACTTCTTTATGAAACTATTCTCAAAGTGATAACCTTGATCAATCAAAATGCGCTCCACCAGTTCAACATCTTCCAAAGAAACTAATATATCCAAATCCTTGGAAGTCCTCATCGACAGGTCCCCATAAAGAGCTTCCGCAACAACTGGACCTTTCAATACAATCGAACGCACATCATTTTCAGCAAACAAATTGCAGACTCTTCCCATTTCAGCTGTTAGCTTCATCATCTGATATGTATTTTTTTTATATGCCTCTTGAAGTGCGTCCATCACATCTTTTGGAATCGGTAGCTGATTCATTGAATTTAATCTTGTATAAATGATCGGATAAACTCGATGATGCAGTGTTAACTCGAGAAACCTTTGCCAATCAATATCCTTTGATAATTTTTGTGCATTGGTTCCGGCTATAGGGTCAACATCCATACTTAATATTTCAAGTAACATTCGTAATTCATTAGTGAAATCACTTTTATCTAGTTTATATTCTGAAATCATCAGTCAGTTACCCTCCTACTTTTAACGGCTATATTATTGTAAAATATTTCAACTTATTAACCTTTACTTTTAGATCTTTATAATGCATATATCATTAATTGGTTGTGTTGAATAGGCTTACTTTATGCTATCCTGCATCCACTATAGTGAACTACTCATATCATCTTCCATCTTTTTATCACGATAATATTAAAGACAGAAAATATTTCTTATCAATTACTTACAAGCTTTAAAATTCATATATGTCTATATATTAATGTTTTTTGTAGGATTCAATAGAGGTTTTTCTGATGGATTGACATTGGTAGA
>NZ_JBJGXI010000076.1:0-13194 GCF_045635475.1 Radiobacillus sp. PE A8.2
CAAAAAAAGTGAAACCCACTAATAGGTTCCACTTTTTCATCTTACTTTATTTAGTTTGCTTTTTTCCCTACACCGAAGAATGAAGCAATAATGGATAAGACCCAAGTAATCACAAAGATCACGATAAGCGTAACTGCTTGTGTCCCAGCTTCAAAGGCAGCATCATTACCCATTTCAAGATTTGAGCCGAAAATATAACCAAATGACTCAACACGCATGCTGATAAATGTAACACCTGCCCAGATAATAAGGACAGTAGAAACCACTCTACTAATATCTACAATCACTCGTGTTGCTTTTGAATTACTAACTTGCGGCAAGACTAGTGCAACTAGCATCGCAAGTAGAGCACCGATTATTATAAAGACAACGCTCAATTGCATATCTTCATAATAAGGTTTATTCACATTGGAAATATAGAGACTCAATGACACAACTGTCATAATTGCAACGATGATATAAGCAACAAAACCTAACTTTTGATTCTTTAAGAAACCCATTATGCTTCCTCCTTTTTGCGTCTTACAATAGCTAACAGATAGAGTGCGAAACTTACTACTGCAACTGCAATTCCACCGTAAATACCAGCATTCATTGCTGTTTCCCACCAAGGAGTTACTTTTTTGGTTTGTACGTTTTGCGCTGCACTTTGTGCATATGCATATAGTTGATACTTCATATTTTGTCTTGCTTGTTGAACGAATTCTTCATCTTGAGCAACAAGATCGACTGTCAAATATGGCCATGATTCTTTCACTTGTTCCATTGTTTCGTTTGAACCGAAGTCCGCCAACATCGTTACACTAGCATTAATAGTTGACTCTGGGCGGAAATAACCTGTGTTATTCACCATATCCGTTGTTAATAATCCATTAAAGCCCCATTCGTTACGTAGAATGTTTTGAAGAAGAGCAACTGAATTGTTTACATTTGTTGCGCCAATTCTAGAGAATGAAGCCATGATACCTAATGCATCAGCATCTTGCATTGCGCCTTGGAATGCACGAAGATCTCCTTCACGTGCTTTTTGCTCTGTCATATATGGTGCTACTCCACTACGTTGTGTTTCTTGATCGTTAAATGCAAAGTGCTTCGGACCTATGATAACACCGTAATTTAAGGCACCTTCTACTGTCGCCGCTCCCATATAGTTAGCAAGCATTGGATCTTCAGAATAGTACTCATGGTTACGACCGTTATATGGTGTTCTGTGGATGTTTGGTGCAGCACCCCAGATAAGGTAGTTTCCACTCCAAAGACCGTCATTACCCATTAACTCGCCCCACTCAAGCGCAAGTTCTTTATTAAATGTACTTCCAATAAGCGTCGCATTGGCCATTGTACCCATAGCATAATCAGCATTAGGGTCATCTTCATGTAGACCTCTGCCGTTGATCGTACCACTAAAACCATTTGGTCCATCGTTTTGGTAGATAAGTGGAGATTTAACTGATTCAATCACATCACTCGTACTACCACCTTTAGCAATACTTGGGATTAACACCTCTAAAGGTATTTGATTTACAAGTTCATTCCAACGAATATCATTGATATCGGTAACTCCAGCCATATCATTGAACGTTAGACCAGAATCAACACCATCGATATTAACCTCACCATTTTCAGTAATCTGGTAATTTTCATTGGCTAAATTTTTAACCCATTCATCTACCTTGTCACCATCTATCGTTAGATCATCATACGTTTCTGGGAATGTTCCTTCCCAATCACTTCTTGTAAGATATGTTGCATAACCTGGTTTGTAGTAATTGATATCCGCGTTTTCTAATTGATTCACAATAGGTGTACCATTTTCTGAAGTTGCAAATGTTTCTTCATCTACAGTACCTTCATCACCAATCGTTTCCATAACAACCGTTTGCTCTTCACCAGTTACATCGTATCCTTGTGTAGCAAGCACATTATTAGTAGCTGCATGTGAACCATTACCTAAAGCAAAGTAGTAATCGCCACCATCAAGGATGTAACCACCTTCACCATCTTTCGCTGTTGAATCCCAGCTTGCCATATACTTCATGTCAACGGTGATTGTAACTGTTTCTGACTCTCCAGGCTCTAATGTTGCAGTTTTTTCAAAGCCAAGTAAATCAATTGCTGATTTTTCGATATTATTTTCTTTGTTGTAGTCTGTATAAGGTTTTTGCACATAAAGTTGTGCAACATGTTTACCACTTACATCTCCAGTATTTTCAATAACTGCTGTTGCAGTGATCGTTTTTTCATCTAGATTAACTTCTAAATCTGTAAGTTCTTGACTAAATGTAGTGTACGACAAACCATAACCAAAGTCATACGTTACTTCGTTATCATATTCCCATGAAGTAGCTTCACCTGAAGCACCCACAGCACTAGTTGCATTACCTTGACCTAGCACACTATCGTAATAACGTGTTTCATAATACTTATAACCTGTATAAATTCCTTCTGCTTCAATTAAATAGTGATCAGCTGCTAATGAAGCGTCACCACCGAAACTACCTAAAGGTGAGGTTGGATCCAATTCCCCCATTAGTGAGTCAGGATATACAATTGTGCTTAAATCTTCCATTGCAATTTTACCAAAGTTTTGCATTGCTGGTGATTTTGTTGTGTCTACTGCATACGTATCTGTTAGATGACCAGACGGACTTACATCACCTTTTAACACATCGGCAACACCTAAGAAACCGTAAGCTCCTGGAAAACCAACATATAGAATAGAATCTACTTCATCATCTGTTTTCAATTCTTCAATTTCCATTGTTGCAGCACTATTAATCATAACGATAACGTTATCAAAATTTTCTTTTGCTAATTCAAGTAGAGATCTTTCATTATTAGTCAGTCCAAGTGGTGAATCATTGCCATACTTTTCTGCGTCAATTCCCATTTCACCTGGATAATAGTCACTTCCTTCTGCACCAGGACGTGATAAGACTACAATTGCAGCATCACTATATTCACTAAAGCTATCTGTGTATGCCTCAGATGCACCAGCACCATTATTATCAGCGGAAGCTGTGTACACATCTAGGGCTGGTTCAGATGGCTCATAAGGAGTTGAGAAGTTTGCAGGTCTATTTCCAAAAACCGGAACAGTTCCTCCCCAAGTTTCTCTTTCACCTGTTTGAATTTCACCTAATGTTCGATAAATATTTAGCATTTCAGGGTTCACTTCATAACCTTTTTGTTCAAGAGACTGAACAAGGTCCACTTGTGCTTCACCTGAGACTGTACTACCTTGTGTACCGCCTAAGAAAGGATAGGCACTACCCATGCCGAATAGTGTTACTTTAGGAGTTTCGCTTGTTAGCGGAAGCGCTTTATTATTATTCTTAAGTAAAACAGTACCTTCTTCTGCCATTCTTTCGCCAATATTTTCATGCGCTTCAATCAATTCGTCCGATGTCTCATAATCAGACGTGAATTTTTCATCATTAACTGTCTCTGTACTTGTCGTACCTAGCGCATTATCAATGATTGGTCTCCATTGATCTGCGACTCCAGTTAAACCCATTAGTGCAACTGACAGCGATAGAGATAATGCTAATATTCCACGCCACAATCGAATAGATAAGTTTTTCATTTTTCTCTCCCCTTTATTAATAATAGGTAAAATATATTGATATTAACGCTTCTCAGCAGACGGACAATAGATTGATATATCTACTGAGAAGGGTTAAGGAATCACTTAATTTTTCTTATTTTTAGATGATTTTTTCTTTTCTTTTAAGGTTTCGGCTTCTCTTTCCGCCTCTTCTTCCTCAAGTCTTAATCTTTCTTCTGGATCAATCCATTCGCCACCAGAAGATAGCACGCGTTCTTTTTGGGACTCTACGATCTTCTTCTGATCTGCTTCAACATATTTTTCAACATTTAAGAAAAGCATTAAGAGTATTATCCCGGCATAACAGATTAATTCAAAACCTAAAAATGCGAATGCTAACACACCTTGTACGCTGTCGCTTTGCACAGCTGCGGTTGGGTCATAACCACTTGCAGTTAGTAAAGCATTGATAACGCCACTTCCTAACCCCATTAAACCAACCATAATTGCACCGTACACGGACATCGTAAATCCATCACTACGAAAACCATTTTTTGCTTCTAGATGATCTAGGACATCTGATAGGATCGCAAGGGTGACATACATCGCAGGTATAGAGCCAATCCCTTTTAAGATCAGACCTGCGGATACAACGACAATGCTATTTACATCTATAAAACTTACTAAACCACCGATAACCGAGATAATCATTCCGATGAGTACAGCATTTCTTTTACCGAGTTTGTGTGCAATCGGCCAAGCTAAGAGCATTCCAACTGCTGTAGGAATTCCTCCAATTAAACCTAACGCACCCATTGCAACACCAGCGGACCCTTCATCGGTAACGCTATCAAACATCCAGCGTGAGTAGTAACTCATGGAACCGTTTTTAACCATACCGCCAAACTGGAATAGTAAGAAATAAGCAATGATTAGCCACCAATAAGTATTAGATATACAACCAGCAATTTGTTTTTTCATCGATATTTTTTCTTCTGTTATCGCCAACTTTACATTTTCTTCTGTAATACGTTCGCGCGTGAAAAAATACTCTAGTAAGATTGCCAAGAAAGTAACTACGCATAAAGCGATCATCATGATGCGCCAGTTGTTATAACTTGCAACGCGATCGATGACACCATTATGTGATACAAATAAGAACCCTTGTAAGAAGATTGGCACTAAAATACTGCCACCAATACCAATCGCTGCAACACCTGACGCATTTGAGAAAGTAGCTAATTTGCCACGATCATCACTATTCCGCGTGGATAGACCCACCATCGAACTGTGTGCGGTATAAAAGAATGGAAAAGCAACCGCATAATAAAGGTTATAAGATACACCGATCCAAATCATTTGTACCATTGGACTTAGTGATGTTGGTGTTAAAAATAAGAACGAAATTGCTATTACGAGAAGCGGTGCTGATAGTAACATGTAAGGACGTGCTTTACCTTGAGATGTTCGCGTCCTATCAATTAACCGCCCTACTAACAAGTTTCCTAGAATTACAAAGATGACAGAAGTTACTGGGATGACCGCTGAAAAGATTCCAAAACGAGTGGTGTCCGTCCAACCGATAACATCTGAATAGTAACGATTTAAATATGCTCCGAATATGGCATTTGACAAAAGTGCTAGAAAGGGACCTAGAAAATACCCGATAAACAATTCTTTTGATTTAACCTTCGCAGAGGTAATTTTTGTTCTAGCAATTGATGATTCAAAGAATTTGTTAGATTGCATTTTCTATTTCCTCTCTATCTTCTTGAAATTGATAATATCCACTATGCAGTACATAAGATTTTCCATTTGGTAATGTGAGGTTACATGTCGTTCCTACTGGCACATGAATTTCGATAAAAAATCCATCATCATTTAAATCCCAGTGGCTAATCACCTTACCATAAGCTGTTTCGACTTCTGCTTTTGCATAGGTCAGTCCACCACCTAAGATTGGTTCAATCTTAAATGTTTTATAACCACCTTCGATTGGTTCAATACCTGCGATCCGACGATACATGAAGTCACCAACTGCGCCATTTGCAAAGTGGTTGAATGAAACCATTCCATTCGTACCATCATCAGCTCCTGTATTGCTCGTTCCGTCTTCTCTTAACGCATCCCATCTTTCCCAAATCGTTGTCGCTCCAGCTTTGATCTGGAATAACCAAGATGGGCGAGAATCTGTGAGAAGCATTTTATATGCTTCATCAATGCAACCGTTATCTGCTAAAGCAAAAAGTACGTACGGTGTACCAGGAAATCCTGTACCAATATGATAATTATTGTCTCTAATCATACGAGCTAAATGTTCAGCAGCTTTTGATGCATCAGCGCGATTTAACATTTTATAATGAAGTGGTAAAACGTAAGCAGTCTGGAATTCTTTTTTCACACGACAGTCTTTATCCATTAATAGCGACCGATACGCGTCGGCCGCTTCTTCACTTAGGTTTTTGTAGTACTTTGCATCCTCGGGTTGATCTAATATTTCAGCTATTTGAGACAGTAAGTTTGTTGTGTTTGCAAGGCTTGCAGTTGCTGTCCATTTACCGCGGCCCATCCACGTCATTAAGCCACCTTCAGGGGCAACCCAATCACCATAATGGTGTAGCAGGCGCCAAACTCGACGATGTTTACCGACGGAGAAAAGCTCTGCCCAAAACTTACATGCTTTCACATACTTTTTCATTGTCGGATACATTTGCTTTAATATACCAACGTCTCCACGGCTGAGATATTCAGCCCAAGGAACTAAAATACATGCATCGCCCCAGTGATCAACAGCCATAGGAATCATAATTTCCCATTGGAATGGTACTCTGACTAATGGCACTGTTACCGGAATGCCTCCACCGCGATTTTGTTCTTTTTGCACATCTCGTAGCCATTTGTCGTAAAAACGACGTGTATTAAAGTTGTAGGACGCTGTTGATGCAAATAAGGCAATATCACCGGTCCAGCCCATCCGTTCATCCCTTTGGGGACAATCAGTCGGTATATCAACAAAGTTCGATTTTGTGCCCCACTTGATGTTGCTTTGTAATTGATTCAACATATCATTGGAACATTCAAAGAACCCTGTTTCTTCGACATTTGAATACAGCGCTCTTGCCGTTAACTCGAGATCTTCTGGTTCAATCCCTGTTACACCAACATATCTAAAGCCCATATAGGTCATTGTTGGTGAATAGCTTTGCACGCCATCTTTACAAATGTACACGCTTTCCTGTTTTGCAGACCTTAGTGGTTCTGTGAACAGTTCACCTTCCATGACTACTTCTGCATGGTTAAAGGTAATTTTCTGACCTTTTTCCCCTTTTAACTTTGCTGAAATAACACCAGCAAAATTTTGACCTAAATCATAAATCCACATGCCTGATTTAGCTTTATGAGAAGCAATTGGTTCAAACGCTTCCTTAGCACGAACAGGTAAACCATATTGAGCTAAAATTTCTGGTTTTATTTTCACTTGTTCGATACTAACTTTTTCCCATTTGCTGTTATCCATGTTTACCGTTGCATCGTAAACTTCACCGTTATAAAACTCAGCTTCTTTTATGTGACCGTCCATTGTGACTGAAAATGTCTCATCGGAAGTAATGATCTCTTTTGTTCCATCTTCGTATTCCATATGCAACTCACATAATAAAGCTTGGCGCTTGGCATAGACTCGATTACGCCTAGCATAAGTAAACGCACCTACCGCCCAACCACCAGCAACTGTAAAAAGCAATTCATTTGAAGTGGTCAGCTGTTCGGTAACATCATAAGTTTGATACTGCAGTTGATGTTTATAAGAAGTGAACCCTGGCGCAAAGTAGTCTGTGCCGATTTTTTCACCATTTAATTTCGCTTCATAAATCCCTAATGCTGTTGAGTAAAGACGTGCTTTTACAACTTTTTTCTCACATGAAAATTGACGCTTGAAATGCATCGGTTTAGGCGATACTTTTCTTTCTGTAAAATGATAACTTCCGTTTGTAATCCATTTTGCTTGAAACGGGTTTTCTAGAAATCCCGTTTCAAACGTTAAGGAAGTTGTTGCCGTCTCGCCATAGTTATCTACTACTTCTAGTGACACTTTATATGCTGTAAACGGTGCTAATTCAGGTCCGTTATACTTGATTCCAATTTGCGTATTAACCTTGCGTTGCCAGTTTCCAATCGTGAATGTCGCTTCTTGTAAACTAACATTTTGTTTGTTGCTTTCTAACGCAAATGAAAATACAGGTTGTTTAAGATCAGTTACGCAGCCTTCTGTCATGTCGTTGACCGTAAACCGTTTTATCGTTAACATAGGCTCTCCTTTCTGATCGGGATTTTCAATTCAGCTGTCCGACTATCATCGATCGCTTTTATCGTAATGGACGTAGCATCTGGATCATCTGCTTGCACAATCGCCATTGCTTCTCCATAGTAAGTACTTGTTTCTGAATTGGTATAACCTTCTGGATTATATGGACAAGCATGCCCAAGCCCAACTAATTTCCCACCTGTTACGTTGATCTTTACTTTGTTTTTCTCCATCGGTTTTACGATCTTTGCTTCATCTGTATAAGCAATCCGAATGTAAGTTAAACCACCAGATTTCACAGTTTCCTCTTCTGACTCTAAGCTTAAATACGTAGAATCTGCTGCTGTTTTTAATGTATGACGACCTACTTCAATACCCGATTCGTCATAAGCGATTGCCGTAATCGTCCCTTTTTTATAAGGTGTTTCAATTACTGACCGACAGCCTTTTGTTATTTTTTTCTTTGCAACAAGCTTATCGTTCACTAATAAGTGAATAGATGCAGCGCGAGCATAGACTTCTACTTTTGCTTTCGTACCCTCACAACCGGGCCAAGTCCAAGACGGCATTGCATCCGTCATTTTCCAAGCTGATGGCGTATGCTTTCCTGTCTGATATACAGGTTTTACTGCAATTAAAGGACCTTTCGTCTTCTCCAGTGCCACTTTTGTAAATAAGGCTTCACCAATCTCTCGGCCAGTAATATCAATTCGTCCACTACCAGCAGTCATCCATGCCGCTAGATCTGGATTCTTAGGAGCATAATCTTCATACACCCAGGAACCAATCCCTACTTCTCCGATATAATCAATTCCAGCCCATACAAAGTCACCAATAATCCTAGGCTGCTCTTTAGCAAGTTCCATAAATTCATAAGCATCTTTACAAAATGTTTCCGTACCGAGAATCAATCGATTCGGATATTTTTTTAAATCTTTTTTATAGCGTAAAATGCCGTAGTTGTAACCAGCTATATCCATATTCGCGAAAGCATCACGTGTTTTCAGATCAGATCCACGTAGTGAAGCTCCAATCTTCATCGTTTTATCACCAAGAAGCCCCGCCAATTTATTATAAAATTCACTACCTACAGCTTTCTTTTTACTATCTTTACTTGCTTTTTCATCGGTATAAACGCCAAAACCTAAGGAGCTTAAATAGTTAAAGAAAATATTAACACCACAAGTCACCGGTCTTGTAGAATCAAGCTTGTGTAAGAACGCTGTCATTTGACCTGTAATCTCGATACCTCGTTCTTGTGCGGTTTCTGATACTTCATTTCCAGTTGAATAAAGAATCACACTCGGATGATTATAGTCTTTATTCACCATATCTTCTAAATCCGCTTGCCACCATTCACTAAAATAAGCAGCATAGTCGTAACGCGTTTTGTGGATATACCACATGTCTACATATTCATCCATCATAAGCATGCCTAATTCATCACAAGCTCTTAACATTGCTTTGGAGCACGGATTATGCGCTGAGCGGATCGCGTTATAGCCAACATCTTGAAGCACTTTCACTTTACGTCTTTCCGCATCTTCATGAGCTGCTGCACCTAAGAGGCCATTATCATGGTGCACACAAGCACCTTTTAAAATAACTCGTTCACCGTTGATTTCTAAACCTTTATCGGCACTCCAGTCAATCGTACGAATACCAAATGTTTCTTCATATTGGTGATTTTCGAACTCAACATGGCACGTATATAAGTTAGGTGTATCTGGAGACCATAACTGTGCATTCGGTACCTCTAACTCTATCTTTACAGCACCTTCAGTTTTGTCAGTTTTCGATACGACAACATCTTGTTGTTGCTTAATATCAACTTTCACTTCACCTGGTGTATTTGTTTCAATCGAAACTTCGATTTTTGCAGGAGAAATACTTAATGTTTTCACTTTAATTCCGTTTAGTTTCACATGCTTGTTTGGTAAAACGTACATGTGTACAGGTCGATAAATGCCTGATCCAGTGTACCAGCGACTATTAGGTTGATCGGCATTCCTGGCAATAACTTCAATCGTATTATCTGCATCGTAGTTTAAATATTTCGTAGCATCGACGTAGAAGTTAGTATAACCATACGGTCGATACATCGCTTTCACACCATTGATATATACTTCAGCATTTCGGTAGACGCCTTCAAACTCAAATACTATATATTTATCTTGATACTCTTTTGGAATAAAAAATGTTTTCTTGTAAACGTAGTCCCCGCCCATATGATAGCTAATATTACCAGCACCATCACTGTTTTCTGTTCTAGGTTCATTGAGCATCGCATCATGTGGTAGTGTTATCTCTGTTTCTGGATTTTGGCCAGCGCTTCCATAATACCAACCCTGATTAAAATCAATTTGCTTCATATGACTCACCTTCTTTTTAACATTTTCCCGATATTTCTTAATTATGATAATAACGCTTTCATATATTAGCGCACGCATTTTTCATGAACGGTCACTTTTTTTGCATGAATGGTTTTACTTAATTTTCCTGGGTAACAAAAAAAGTAGAACCTTATTTGAGGTCCTACCTTAGTACTGCCTTTTTATTTTGAGGTCGTCCATCCTGCAGCGCGGTGACGAGTCGTTAACGGCCACCAGTGCACTTATCTGTGACAACAGAGGCATAATTAAAATTATGCGGCCACCAGCGCGCTTATTTGATTGAAATTGTTGTTTCAGTGGATTGCTATTGGTAAATAAGGGCTGTGGTGGCCGTCAAATCGTCAAAATTAGAATTTATGGCGAAATAAGCGCTTATATGGCCGTCAAATTCAGATTTTCTCATCGAACGGCTAGTTCCGTGATTAGAACTCCAGACAATCGATCCTCGAAAATAAAACGCGCACTTTCTTCGAGCGTTGTAATTCAATGTCCTGTGGGAACGCACGCGTCTGAAGACCCCGTAGCCGCGTTTCTGAGAGAAGGCGGAAAGCGCCTGCCCGGCCTAAAATCACGAACACTTTGTCGCATTCTATAGAAAGCACCTCACTTCCTCAACCTAACGGAATAAGAATCCGCAGCTCAAACCATTCATCCTCAGCCTTGATTGTCATTGAGCCTTGATATTTCTTCACGGTTTGTTGGATGCTTTTTAATCCATATCCATGGAAATCTTTATTCTTTTTCGTAGTAACCGGTAACCCATTGTTAAAGGTTAAATTCCCTTCATAACAATTTTCAGCACTTACACGCAAAAAGTTCTTTTGCTGACTAACAGTTAAATGGATTAATCTTTTATCAGTATCCTGAATTTTTTTCACACTTTCAATGGCATTATCTAATATATTCCCAAATAAAGTGCTAATATCGACTGGATCCATAAAATCAAGCGCTGTTCCTTCGGCTACAACAGTCAAAGTAACATTAATATCTTGGCAATATAGTTGTTTCCCCATGAGTACCGTATCCAGTACTTTATTGCCCGTTTTATTTTGCGCTTCATACACTTTAATATCATCTTCCATTTGTTCTAAATAGTCATATGCTTCTTGTGTATTCGCATCTTGTTTTAATGCGATAATTTGATGTTTTAAATCATGATATTTTTGGTTAACCATGTCTATACTTTTCTCAGACATCTCATAATTAGCAATTTGCAGTTTTAATAAATTCTGTAATTTTTCCATTTCGAACTTCATTTTCATTTCATTAATTTGGATATGATACGCAAACAGTAAAGCTACGCCCCCAAAATCTACTAGTGTACGTATATTAAAAATATCTCTTGCCATACTGCCGCTAAATGGTGTGTTTTGATAGATGTAGCTAATGTTACTCATGGTGAATACTACTGCAACAATAATAAAGGCAGACACCATTTCTCTAGATGTGACATCATGGGATGAACGTTCCCCGTCAAATCGTCTTTCTAAAAGGAACATTAAAGCTAAAAGAATACTATAACTGATAAAAACAAACACATATGTCGTGAAATAAGAAAACGTAATATCTAAATCTAAAACTACAAAATAATACATTTGATAGACGAAAGATGCAATAAATTCACCAACAATAAATGCTCGAGCTGTGTAGTATCCTACGCTCAGTACGGAAATATCACTCATAAAATAAATAAATAAAAAAATAATACCAGTCGACAACAATATACTCGGCACAAAAAATAACATCGGTACATCTGTATTAATAATTTCCATATATACAAATAAAAGTACTAGAAAAAACAATGAAATAATAATAGACTCTGTTTTCGTTCTTTTGCTTTTACTTAATAAAATAAAAAGTAAAGCACCCATCCAGTATGCTATAGCATAAAATCCTCCTGGTGTTTCCGCTAAATCGTAAGGCATGATGTCGCTCCTTTACACATGAATTACATATTCCATTGATCGACTAACGCTTCCATAAGCGGTTTTCTTCTTGCTCGACTAATTGGAAGCTCCTCTCCTTTAACTACAGCACCTTGATCTTTTACGGCTTCAACATGAGCAAGATTAACTAAGTAGCCTCTATGGATTCTAAAAAATGGGTCATCATTTAATTCCTTTTCGATGTCCTTAATTGCTCCTGATGATTCAATTTCCCCGTCTTTAGTCATTAGCATTAACTTATGACCTTGGCTTTCAATATAGTAAATATCTGACACGACAATACGTGTATAGCCACTTTTCACTTTAACAGCCAGGTACTTCGCTTCTTTTTTGTCTAACCTATGAATCGCCTTATTTAACCGTTCTGAAAATGCAAAATAAGTAATTGGTTTTAACACATAATCGAGCGCATCAACAGCATAGCCTTTAATCGCATACTGCGCCATATTCGTTATAAAAATAATCACGACTTTCGTATCAATCTTTCTAATTTCTTCTGCTGCTGACATTCCATCCATCAATGGCATTTGGACATCCATTAATATAATGTCAAATTGCGCATCATACTTATTAATAAACTGATCACCATCAGTAAATGTTTCCACATCAAGCGATACTTGATTTTCTTTTTGAAACTTTTGCAAGTAATCTAATAATTGCTCCTGATAGATGGACTCATCTTCCACAACTGCAATACGTAACATACCAACACTCCTTTTTTAAGAATTGTAAAGCTAGGCGCATGCAATAAGCAGTTCGGACACTTCTTCTGTCTTGACCAGATTTTTTGTCCTTTACACTATACCAAACATTGAAGTTTGACACTCCCATAGCTAAAGCAATGGGATTCTAAAGTACTATCGCGTTCGCAGTCCGTTTCTGGTTTGAACTAGCCTTTGGTTAAGAGGTGTGTCATCACCTCGTCCTGTTTCGTTCTATACACCTTTGGTGCATATGTACCTAACAGGCGGTGTTGCTATTACCACAACACTAGGTTCTTAGGAT
>NZ_JBJGXI010000077.1:0-12343 GCF_045635475.1 Radiobacillus sp. PE A8.2
AGAATAAAGAACCGACCAAGAATTTAATTTTTGGTCGGTTCTTTTGTATTAAACTGAAGACGATCATTAAATAAAGCTACAATAACTATAATATAAGTAAACCAATATGGAAGAGAAGGTAGTCCTGAGGGTTTAATTCTTGTATCCAATTCTAGTAAAAAGATGAATAATTGAATAGAATATCTTGAAAGTTTACAAACCATAATAGAAAGACAATCCTATAGAAGAGTAATAAATAGAACTTACTGCTGGTCATTAAAATATCATCCCATAGTTTCTAATATAATATATAATATTCTTATGGTAAACATGATAATTAAGTTTCAAATTCAGCTAAACAAGTAAAAATAATTGGCTTTTAGGAGCGTCTGAGTTAAAGTAAATATAAATACATATAAAGATTAAGGGGATAACGCATGAAAAAGAATTTTGATACAAAAACTGTTCATCTCTCTAATAAAGATACAAAAAATGTTGATAGTAAAGTAACGCCTATCTACCAAACATCGGCATTTAAATTTAACGATCTTGAAGATTTAGAGAACTTCTACCAAGGAAAAAAAGATTATTTATATACGCGAGTTGGCAATCCAAATACAGATGAGCTTGGACAAGCTGTGGCACAGCTAGAAGGTGCTCATGCTGGTGTGGCAACTTCATCGGGTACTTCCGCAATTTTAGCAGGTGTCTTAGCTACCGTTAAATCAGGAGAGCATATTGTCGCTTCTATAGATATTTATGGTGGCACTTATCAATTATTAGCGAATGAACTGACAGACTTTAATATTGAAGTTTCGTTTGTTGATTTTAGTAATACAGATGAAATTGAAAATGCGATTAAACCAAACACGAAGTTAATCTATTCAGAATCTGTAACAAATCCGTTGTTACGTGTTGAAGATATCGATCAGGTAGTTACCATTGCTAAGAAACATCAGCTCTATTCTATGATTGATAATACCTTTGCTACACCCTATATTTGTGTGCCATATGAGCAAGGTGTTGACCTAGTTGTTCATAGTGCGACCAAATATCTTGGAGGGCATAGTGACGTAACTTCTGGTGTATTAGTAGGGAATGAAGCGTTAATACAAAAAGCTAAAGTAAAGGTGACTAATTTTGGTACTAATCTAAGTCCTTTTGATGCTTGGTTAACATGTAGAGGAATTAAAACGTTAAGTGTTCGGATGGAAAGACATGTAAAAAATGCACAAGCATTAGCTGATGCATTACGCAGTCATCCTGGTGTAGCTAAAGTATATTATCCTGCATATGTGTCAGAAAAAGGAAATGGTGCGATTGTTTCTGTTGATATCACGGGATTATGTGACGTTAAAACGTTTTTTAAATCCCTATCTTGGGTGAAAATAATTCCAACCTTGGCCGGTGTAGAAACAACCGTTTCTTATCCTTTAACTACATCGCATCGTGCACTTCCTAAAGAAGCTCAGGATAAATTAGGAATTACAGAAGGTCTTGTTCGTATCTCTGTAGGAATTGAAGATGCAACGGACATTATCGAAGCTTTTGTAAATGCAATAAATGAATCACTGCAATAAATCCTTATGTAAACCTACAGCTAAATTTCTAGCTGTAGGTTTTTTATACAACTATTTAATTTAATAGAATATAAAGGAGATTTTCCGATGAATAATATTAAATTAGTGATAGGTGCAGGACACTATAATAATAATCCCGGTTGGACCCATACCCAAGAGAATGAGATAGATTTAGTTAATCGTAGAACATGGGAGCGAACGTATAAAAAGAATACTATAGCAGCGATTTTAGCTGAGCATGTATGGGAGCATTTGAGTTGGGAAGAAGGAATTCAGGCGGCAAAGATTTGCTATGACTTCCTTCGTCCAGGAGGGCACTTTCGATGTGCAGTTCCAGATGGTTTCTTTAAAGATACTGATTATCAGCATATGGTTCAAGTAGGTGGTCCAGGCCCCAAGGATCATCCTTGTGCGAGTCACAAAATGGTATACAATTACAAAACGTTAACGGCATGTCTGCAAACAGCAGGATTTGAAATTATGCTTTTAGAATACTGTGATGAAAAAGGTGATTTTTATTTCACTGAGTGGAAAAAGGAGGACGGGGTCATTTTCCGTTCTAAAAAAATTGATCCAAGAAACCAAGGAGATACGCTACAATTTGCTTCTTTAATCGTAGATGCAGTTAAGCCTAACAACACCAACAATCGTTAATTCGAGGCTGGTGTTGTTTTTTCTTTAGCAATTATATCGGTTAACCTTCTACAATTTATACATAATATTGCAAAACGAAGCAACGATAGGTATTGACAATACTTATGAGAAAGAAGGAATAACTCTATGAAGGCCGTCACCTATCAAGGCAAATATGAGGTTGCTGTTACAAAAAAGGAATATCCGAAAATTGAGGATAGTGAAGACGTTATTGTACGCATAACTTCTACAGCAATATGTGGATCTGATTTGCATTTATACCAAGGTAATTTTCCGTTACCGATTGGTTACAGCATTGGCCATGAACCGATGGGTATTGTGGAGGAAGTCGGACCTGATGTTACAAAGGTAAAAAAAGGCGACCGTGTAGTCATTCCTTTTACAGTCGCATGCGGAACTTGTCAATATTGTAATGCACATTTGGAGAGTCAGTGTGATCACGCTAATCCACATTATGATTCAGGTGGATACTTTGGCTATTCTGAAAAATTCGGCAACCATCCAGGTGGACAAGCAGAATACTTAAAGGTCCCATATGGTAATTATACACCTTTCAAAATTCCTGAAAGCTGTGAATTGGAGGACAATTCGTTATTGTTCTTATCTGACGTGTTACCAACTGCTTATTGGAGTGTAGAAAATGCTGGTGTGAAAAAAGGGGATACCGTCATCGTGCTTGGTTGTGGGCCGATTGGATTAATGGCACAAAAGTTTGCTTGGCAAGCTGGTGCAAAACGAGTGATCGCAGTAGATTACTTGTCGTATAGATTAAACCATTCAAAAAAAATCAATAAAACCGATATATATGATTTTACGCAATATGATGATATGGGAGAGGTATTAAAAGAAGAGACAAAAGGTGGAGCAGATGTTGTGATTGATTGTGTTGGTATGGATGGGAAAAAGTCACCTCTTGAATTTGTCGAACAAAAGTTGAAATTACAAGGTGGTACAATTGGGCCAATTCAAATCGCAACGAAGGCTGTTCGTAAATGTGGAACATATCAAATAACAGGTGTCTATGGTGGACTATATAATATGTTTCCTTTAGGAGCCTTTTTCTCAAGAAATATAAATATCAAAATGGGACAAGCTCATGCTCGCTCTTTTATGGAACCCATTTATAACCAGATTGTGAACGGGGAGATTGATCCAACAGAGATTATTACCCATGAAATGCATTTGGATGATGCAGCACATGGTTATAAAATCTTTAACAAAAGAGAAGATAACTGTATTAAAGTAGTGTTAAGACCTTAAGTGCTGGTGCATCACTCTAACAGTTGAATATATGATCGTTGTTCGGACAATCTACAAAAAAGGAGGCATTGCTTATGAGTAAAAAAGATAACATATCGTATCGCAAAAGCTATGAATCCGATGGTGAAATGGGCAAAGATACGAAAAAAGGAAAATCAGAAGAAGTAAAACAAAAAAAGAATGATCCAATGTTTTTTAATATCACAGAATCAAGTGAATAACGACTATTTAGACACCTTATCGCAAGGTGTTTTTCTTTTGTTAAAGCTCATTTCTTAGAGTTTGTTGCTTTTTATGACATATTTGAAGTAAAATCCGTCGTAACGTAGTGCTCGTGATTTCCGTGGGCACGGCTTCAGCTAACTCAGAAGCAAATGTTTTCGGTGGGCCGAGTAACCGCAGGCCCAAAGTGCGCTTCTGAGTGGATCTTCAGCTCGTGCTGTCCCGCAGGACCTTGAATTAACATCCCCGAATTACACCGCACGAAGAAAATGCGGTTTTCATTTTCGAGGATCGACTGCCTGGAGCTCCGATCACCCAACGTAAGGAGAAATTCCGTTAGAAGTGGATTTCCGGAGCGGTGCAAGCACTCTCCAAGTTACGATGGAGTTTAGCTATTATGCGTATTAACAACAATCGTTTAGAAAACAGCCTTTGTTAAAAAAATGAAGTAAGCTATACCTTATAAAAGTTAGTGAAAAAGTGCTAAAATCTAATCAAGAAAGGAGCTTTTTTATGCTAAAGCCTATTCCAGATCATCTGACTGAAAACTTAAACCTTTTATTTGTTGGTTTTAATCCGAGTATTCGCTCAGCAGAAACAGGACATCATTATGCTAACCCCAACAACCGATTTTGGACGATTTTATATGAGGCTGATCTAACGCCAACAAAATTTAGCACTGAACAAGATCAGGAACTAATAGCATTTGGTTATGGACTTACTAATATTGTTGCGCGACCAACGGCGGATATTACGAAAGAAGAATACGAGCAAGGTAGAGATGAGCTTCATGCAAAAATTCATAAATATAAGCCAAAGATCGTATGCTTTGTTGGAAAAGGTGTTTACCAGCAATATAGTAAGTCTAAAAAAATACCGTGGGGAAAGCAAGAGAGTCCAGTTATTAGTGAGGTAGTAGATTTTGTGGCACCTTCTTCTAGTGGGTTAGTACGGATGAAGCTTACAGAGATTGTCGACATTTATAAGCAATTACATGATTATTTATAAGAGGAGTGAATTATATGAAAACTGCCGTGATTACAGGTGTTTCTAAAGGATTAGGGGCATCGATTGCTAAGCTATTGATTGAGCAAGGGATCAGTGTTATTGGTATTGCTAGGACGGAAAACGCAGAACTAGAAACATTGGCAGAGCGCCATCAAGTTTCTTATCGATATATTGCATGTGATCTATCTAATTTGCAGCAAGTGGAAGAAGTATTTCATTTGCTGCGAGAGCAAGTATTTGGAGCTAGTACCGAGGTTATGCTCATTAATAATGCTGCAATGGTTGACCCAATAAACACGGCTGGAAGCTATCAAATTTCAGAATTAACGGAGCATGTAGCTGTTAATTTGACGGCTCCGATGATTACAACGAATCTTTTTGTTGAAAAAGCTACAGAATCTAAAATCGATTTAATAGTAGTTAATGTTACATCTGGTGCAGCTGGGCGTTCTGTTTCAGGATGGAGTGCTTACTGCAGTACAAAAGCAGGGATAAATCGTTTTACGGAAACAGTAGCTTTAGAGCAAGCAGATGCTGGGACACTCAACAAAGTGATTTTATTTGATCCGAGTATTATGGATACAGATATGCAAGGAAGCATTCGTGCATCGAGTGCAGAAGCATTTAAAGATGTTGCCACGTTTCAACAATACCAACAAGATAATAGCTTGAGGGATACGGAAGTCGTCGCAAAAACACTAGTGGAGCTCCTCGTTGATCAAGCCAAAATAATTAATGGAGAGATATATAGCGTAAAAGAATTATTATAATAAACTCATCCATAAAAGCTATCTAGGTCAAACACCTATTTTACAAATTTGCCATTCCAATAACCGAGTATCTACATAGTCTATAGTGAATCCAGAAAAGGAGGGATTAGTAGATGAGTGCAGGATATGGTTATGGAGCAGGTTCCGGCTTTGCGCTAATTGTTGTATTGTTTATCCTACTAATAATCGTAGGAGCTTCTTGGGGCTTCGGCGGCGTAGGCTACTAATTTAGTGTAGATAAATGATGAAAAGGCAGAGACACCACACGAGTGGTACCTGCCTTTTAAAATGCCTTAACAGATGGAAATAGGGCAGAAACCCATTTTTAACAAATGCCATTCCATTATTTATTTTCAGGCATATTGTATAAGTGAATCTTAATAAAGGAGGTCTTTACAGATGAGTGCAGGATATGGATATGGTGGCGGCTTTGCGCTAATTGTAGTTCTGTTCATTTTGTTGATTATTATTGGTGCTTCATGGGGTTATGGCGGAGCATACTAATAGTTAAAACAAGTGAGTAAGTATGACAGAAAGCTCTATTATAGAGCTTTCTGTCATTTTAAAGACTAATTAACAGACGTTTACATTTGATAATAAAATCTAAAATGGAAACGGAGGGATATTAAAAATGAGTGAAGAAGTGGTAGCAGGTTATGGATCTGGTTTTGCTTTGATCGTGGTATTATTTATCTTGTTAATCATTGTTGGCTCCTCTTGGCTTGGAGGTGGCTATGGTGGTGGAACTGGATATGGTAATGGTTATGGTGGCTATGGTTATTAATAATTTTAGCATTGGAGTAGAGGGTTATAATCCCTCTGCTCTAATTGTGTTAAAATAATATTATCTATTCTTGATAGAAGAGAAATTAATTAAAGTAAACTTATTGTACGACGAGGTAATTCGATATATGGTAAAATTTAATACGGTATAAAAATATCCGTTTAATTTTTACATAGATAGAAAGGACGAATTGCATGATAACGAGAAAAAGCACGCGAGAAATTACTATGATGAAAGAAGCGGGAACGCTTTTAGCTTCTTGTCATAAAGAAATTGCTAAATTAATGAAACCAGGAATAACGACAACAGAAATAGATCAATTCGTTGAAAATTTTTTGGCTGAGCATGGTGCTATACCTGAGCAGAAGGGATATAATGGATACAAATATGCGACATGTGCATCAGTTAATGATGAGATCTGTCATGGTTTTCCGAGAGATGAGAAATTACAAGCTGGTGATATCGTAACCATTGATATGGTTGTGAATTTAAATGGAGGTCTAGCTGATTCTGCATGGACGTATGTTGTTGGAGATGCAGATGAAAAGACGCAACGTTTACTAGATGTAACAAAAACATCATTATATAAGGGAATTGAGCAGGCACAAGTAGGTAATAGAATTGGTGACATTGGCCATGCCATACAAACATATGCTGAATCAGAGGGGTATTCTGTAGTAAGGGATTTTACTGGACACGGAATCGGTCCTAGTATACACGAAAAACCACACATTCCACACTATGGTGAAGCAGGCAAGGGATTACGGTTAAAAGAAGGAATGGTTGTTACAATTGAGCCGATGATTAATGAAGGTGCTTGGCAAAGCAAGATGGACATGAATAATTGGACAGCTAGAACAATTGACGGCAGTAGGTCTGCTCAATTTGAGCATACAATTGTGATTACAAAGAATGGCCCATTGATCCTAACAGATCAAGATGATGAATAGTTCTATATGTATGCTGCGCAGTTCTTAGTGAACTGCTCATGTCCTTTCATCCCCATTCCCCATTACTATCATACGCAGCAATACTTTTACCCTTTCGAATTACATGAATATTCGTTATAATTAGCTTACTATTTTTTGGGAAAAGGGTGAGAGGAAGAAAATGGCAACAAGAGCATTGCCTAACACGGATAAAATAAATTCAAAAACAATTATGATTCAAAGAGGTATTACGAAAGGTCTACCAATCACACTTGGCTATATTCCTATTGCACTAACTTTTGGTGTATTGGCTAAACAAGCAGGTATGTCAGTCGCAGAAATAACATTAATGAGTGTATTAGTATATGCCGGAGCAAGTCAATTAGTTGGTGCAGGTATGATCGCCGTAGGGACAGGTGCGATCGAGATTATTGTTACTACATTTGTATTGAATTTCCGTCACTTTGTTATGAGTTTATCATTCATGAATCGTTTAAGGGGATTAGGATTAGAATGGAAGGTCCCTCTTTCATTTGGATTGACAGATGAGTCCTTTTCCGTTGCCTCTTTACATACAGAAGAGTCGAAACAGGAAAATGGCATGTACTTCTATGCAGCGATGATGATAACTGCATATCTTTCTTGGATATTTGGATCGTTTTTAGGTGGAGTACTAGGGGAAATCATTCCAGCAAGGTTGAGTCAAAGCATGGGAATTGCATTATTTGCTATGTTCATAGGTTTATTAGTACCTTCTGTAAAAAAAGAACTTAAGGTAGGATTAATTGCCATTCTTGCGATGTTAGTCAATTATCATTTGCAACTTATCCCTTTTGTCAGCGAAGGCTGGGCAATCGTTCTTGGAACGATCATCGGTGGATTAAGTGGTGTGTTCTTGTGGGAAGGGGATAAACGAGCATGATTTATGTAATTATTATAGGAATGGCGATTGTTACAATGCTTCCAAGGATGGTTCCTGCGTATATCGTTGATAAAATCGTATTTCCTAATTGGGTTAATCGCTGGTTAAATGCAATTCCATATGCTGCTTTGGGCGCGTTAATTTTCCCAGGGATCATCTCAGTCACCCCCGACAAACCACATATCGCAATAATTGCTGGAATTGTGGCAATTGGTCTAGCACTTCTAAATATAAATGTAATCCTCGTTGTTATTGGAGCGATTGCAACAGTCTATATACTTACCTTATAAAATCATAGTAGATAGGGAGGGGTAAAATGTTTCACATACGAAAAGCTAAGCTTGATGATGCAGAAAGTATAGCAGAAGTCCATGTGGAAAGTTGGAAATCGACCTATTCAGAATTTATTAACGAGAGAGATCTTTCGAATATTACCTTTGAACATCGTAGAACCTTATGGGAAACAATATTAAAAATGCCGAATATCGGACAAATTGCTTTAGTAGTTGAACAAGAAGATGGCAAAATAGTTGGCTTTATTTCGGGAGGACAAGAAAGAACAAAACGGTTTGGATTCGATGGGGAAATTTATGCTGTTTACTTATATAAACAATATCAACGCATGGGCCTAGGTACAATGATGCTCGAGGCATTTGCAAAAGAAATGAAGAATCTTGGGCATTCATCAATTCTTGTTTGGGTACTAACACAAAATCCATCTAACCGTTTCTACATCGACTTTGGTGCGGAGAAAATTGACCAAGAACAGACTACCATTGGAAAAGGAACTTATCAAGAAACTGCTTATGGTTGGAAAGAAATAGATAATTTGCTAGAGCGTTTTCGTAAGCCACTAGCAAATAATGAGTAAAACGTGAGCCTGGGTAACCCCCAGTGCTCTTTTTTTACTTATTTTCTATTTCCTCAGGAAAAGGTTCAATATGAATGTGTGCATGAGGGATATCATGTTTTTCATCCAAAATGTGCTCAATTCGATCGGTAATTTTATGACTTTGCGCAACCGTAAGCTCGGGATCAACATAGATCGTCGCTTCGATAAGCGTTTGATTACCATGAATGCGTCCTTTTACATCTTTCACTTCTTCAACTTCTGGATCTTTTGCAATACTATCCTTAATAATTGTTAGTTTCGATTCATCAAATCCGTCTGTTAAGGTGTGTGTGGCATCACGGAAAATTTCCCATGCAGTTTTACATATAATGAGTCCTACTGCAAGTGCAGCAATAGGATCTAACCAATAAAGACCAAATTGACTGCCAACGATTCCAATAAATGCTCCCATACTCACTAGCGCATCAGACTTATTATCTTGTGCTGCCGCATGCAGTGAAGAACTTTTTATTTGTTTTGCAAGTTGTTTGTTATAGTGATACACGAATAACATGACAATCGCAGCACCAAGAGCCGTCCAAGCAGTAAGCCAACTAGGATTTGAAATCGACTCATGAAGAAATAAAGAACGTACGGTACCGAAAATAACTTGAAATCCAACTGTCACCATAATGAACGCTGCAATCAAAGAAGCAATTGTTTCAGCACGAAAATGTCCGTAGTGATGATCATCGTCAGGTGGTTTACGGGAAATGCGTAATCCAACTAGGACCGCAACAGATGCGACCACATCTGTTGTATTATTTAAACCATCGGCACGTAATGCTGCAGAATCACCAAAATAAGCAATTATAAGTTTGGTAAGAGCCAGTATAAGGTAAGCTGAAATACTTATCCAAGCTCCTTTTTCACCCTTTTGAAGGTTTTCATATTGCTCCATTTCATTGCCTCCACTTCATCGCTTCCTTAAGCATTCCTTAGTCTATCAGATTAATCTTATGTGGGTCTAGAGAAAAAAATGGTCATAAAGGAATATGTATTGAGAAGTTGCAACGAAGTTTCCTTATATCAACATCTCAAAAATTATTACACTTAATATTACACTGGATTACAGTATTACATACACGCCTTAGTCAATTTCATAATATTGTTTTTTATTGTTATCCACATACAGTTGGATCAAACTATATGTGGATAGCCGTACAAAGAAATTATGATATTGCATCACCTCGTAGGAAATAATATAAAGTGTTGTTTTGTCTGTATGAAAGATAAAGAAAGACTAATAATAAGAACGTAAAAGGAGAGATGACGAATGGTCAAATTGGCGATTTTTTACTATAGCTCTACGGGGACAAATTATAAACTTTCTCAGTGGGCTGAGGATGCTGCAAAGGAAGCAGGTGCAGAAGTACGAGTACGAAAAATAAAAGAGTTAGCACCACCAGAAGCAATTGCCCAGAATCCTAGTTGGAAAGCACATATGGAGGCTACAAAGGATGTGCCGGAAGCTACATTAGATGATTTAGAATGGGCAGATGGATATATTTTCAGTATTCCAACACGCTTTGGAAATGTTCCCGCACAAATTAAGCAGTTTTTGGATACGGCAGGAGGGTTATGGGCCCAAGGGAAAACAGTCAATAAAGTTGTAAGTGCTATGGCTTCTGCACAAAATCCTCACGGTGGGCAAGAAGCAACAATACTTAACTTTTATACGACAATGTTCCATTGGGGTGCAATCATTGCTGCCCCTGGATATACTGACCCTATTTTATTCGCAGCTGGTGGTAATCCATATGGAGTAAGTGTTAGCGTTAATGAGAAAAATGAAATGATTGAAGATGTTGAAGGTGCTGTGAAACATCAAGCCCAAAGAACTGTTGAAATAACGAAGAAAATTATCGGTAGTAACTAAATCATAACATTAGGAGCTCATCCAAATGGGTGGGCTTTTTAATATTGAAGTTGCGCGGTTTCTTTACTGGAAAATAAAACATATGCTGATTTCGAATGAAATAAGAAAGAATAGGAAAATATTATGGATAGCTTAAGGAAAGGACTGTATCACTTGGCACACACTAAAACAAAAAAAGAACAAAATGAGATACATGAAAAAAGGTGGGCCATTGTTTCACTTGCTAGCATTCCTCTTATTATGACGCTAGGTAATTCAATGTTAATACCTGTACTTCCATTATTGGAGAAGGAATTGGATATATCTAAATTACAATCAAGTTATGTAATAACGGTATACTCGCTTGTAGCAATATTTCTAATCCCTATAGCAGGTTTTTTATCAGACCGTTTCGGAAGAAAAATCGTAATTATCCCATCTTTAATACTTGCAGGAATCGGAGGCTTTATTTCTGGGTATGCAGCATGGAAAATGGACGATCCATTTATGTGGATCCTTATAGGAAGAATACTTCAAGGTATTGGAGTTTCAGGTACTGCGCCGATTGTATTACCTTTAGTAGGTGATATGTTTCGAAGAGAGAAAGATGTTAGTGCAACATTAGGGCTCGTCGAAACTTCCAATACGTTTGGAAAAGTGCTAAGTCCAATTTTAGGCTCAGCATTAGCAGCGGTTGTATGGTATTTACCTTTTTTCTCGATCCCGATTTTTTGTTTGATTTCTGCACTTTTAGTATTACTATTAGTTAAAAAACCACCGAATGATAAAAAAGGCCCACCATTAAAAACGTTTTGGAAAAACACGAAAGAAGCATTCCATAAGCATGGTGGATGGTTAACGGCAGTATTTTCCATAGGTATTATTTTAATGTTTATTTTATTTGGTGTGTTGTTTTATCTATCGAGCATCTTAGAAGATAATTATGATATTAAAGGTATTAAAAAAGGGATATATTTAGCAGGTCCACTGGCTGCATTATGCCTTTCTTCTTATATAACAGGTAAAATCATCAAAGATAACTTAGTGAAAATGAAATGGATTACCTTCTTTGGCATTCTAGTGTCAGGTGCAGCTGTGATCGCAGTTCAATTTTCAGAGCAATTTGTATATTTGTTAATTGTATTTTTGATATGCGGAATAGGAATTGGTGTCGGTTTACCATGTCTGGATGCTATGATAACCGAGAGCATATCAAAGGGTGTAAGAGGGACAATTACGTGTATTTATAGCTCAGCACGCTATATTGGTGTTGCAGCTGGACCACCGGTAATTGCTTTGCTTATGGAACAAGATAGAATTTGGATGGTTGCAGTTCTAGGAGGGTCAGCGGTGATTGCTGCGATACTTGCCTTTCGTACGATCAAACCTGAGGCAGGAGAACAGCCACCAGCTAAATCAGTATTTGTTAAATTTAATAAAGAATGAAAAACTGACTACCATGTGTAGTCAGTTTTTTTATTGTCC